>JBAUOM010000564.1:0-7701 GCA_049579765.1 Xanthobacteraceae bacterium | reverse complement strand
GAGCCCGATCGAGGCGTAGTTGAGCTTGCCGGGATTGGCCCTGGCGAACGCCAGCAGCTCCTGCACGCTGTTCGCCTCGACCTTGGGGCTCGCCACGAGCACGAGGTGCACTTTGGCGATGATGCTGCCTCCGCGCCTACAATGACCGCGTTCGATGGACACGGGAAAGGTCGAGACATGGGCAACAGCGTCGTGCGCCGCGTCGGGATCGTCGGGCTCGGGAAGATGGGCAATCCGATGGCCCGCCATCTGCGCAAGGCCGGCTTTGAGGTCACCGCATACGATATCGACGAGCGTGCGTGCAGCGAGGCGCGCAGTGCCGGGATCGCGGTCGCGGCCGATGCGCGCGCGCTGGCGGAACGCAGCGACTTCGTCATCGTCGTGGTCGGCTTCGACAAGGAGGCCGAAGCGGTGCTCCTGGGTCCTGGCGGCATCGCCGCCGCGGCGCGGCGCGGATTGATCGTCGGTATCGCCTCGACGGTCGCGCCGCGCACGATGGCGCGGCTCGCGACCCGTCTCGCCGACAGCGGGATCGTCCTTCTCGACATGCCGCTCACGCGCGGCGAGCCCGCCGCCGAGGCGGGGGAGATGCTGGTCATGGTCGGGGGCGACGCCGAGGCGTTCGCGGCGTGCCGGCCGGCGCTGGCGAGCTTCGCCAACGCAATTTTCCATCTCGGTGATCTGGGCGCGGGCCAGGTCGGCAAGATGGTGAACAACATGATCCTGTGGTCGTGCATCTCGGCGAATTTCGAGGGCTTCAAGCTGGCGCAAGGCCTCGGCGTCGACCTGGACCGTCTGCACGCCGCGCTCGTCGAGAGCAGCGCGTCGAACTGGGCGCTGCAGACACGGATCGACCGCTTTCCGATGCCATGGGCCGAGAAGGACATGCGCATCGTTCTGAGCGAGGCCGACCGGCTACGGCTCAGCGTTCCGCTCTGCGGCGTCGTCACCGAGGTGGTGAAGACCGTCAAGCTCGAGCGCGGCTGGCCGACGCCCGCGCCGCCCGAAGCATAGGGACCTTTAGCTGGGGTCAGCGCGCGCCTTTGCTCGCCCTGCGCTCCGCCGACTTGTGACCGCGCGATTTGCTGCCCGCGCGCGGTTTGGCGGCGCGGACCCGGGTTGCGGCTCGCCGCACTCCCCGTTGCCGCGCCGTCGGGAGCTCGCCGCTCTTCTTCAGCCGCTCCGTCCAGTATTCCCAGGCCCGCGCCATGGGGCGCGGTTGCAGCTGATAGGGCCCCGTGCGCTCGGCCTCGCCGCGGCTCAGCGGACCGATCTTGCCGAGCGCCATCGCCCGCAGCTGAATTTCGGCATTGGCGTGCGAGTAGACGGTGCGGAAAACGAGCTCGCGCAGCGTGGTCCCGACGAGCGTGGCGCCGTGGCGCCGCATCAGCACCATCCAGTGCGAGCCGAGCGCCTTCGCCAGCGATCGCCCCTCCTCCGGCTTGACCACCAGCATGTTGGTGTCGCCGAACTCATCCCGGCTGTCCCAGAACGGCGCCGCGGTGCCGAGCACCGCGCCCATGTGGAACACCGGCACGAGCTCGATGCCGGTGATGCAGAACGGCAGCACCGACGGCGAATGGTGGTGGCAGACCGCGTTGACGTCGGGCCGTGCCTGATAGATGCAGCCGTGGATCACGCGCTCGCCGTAGAGGGTCACCCCGGCCGCCGACACCGGCTCCGAATCGAGCGTGAACTCCAGGATGTCCGACGGCTCGATCAGCTCCGGGCTGCGCGAACGGGCGAGCAGATAGCGGCCGCGATCGGTCGGATGGCGCATGCTGACATGGCCGAAACCGTCGAGCACGCCTTCGTGCGCGATGATGCGGTTGGCGAGCGCGAGCTCGTAACGGGCTTCGTCGAGGGGAGCGGGCATCTGGCGTTTCCTTTTCCTGGCGCGCTCGGAGGCGTGCGGCGAGACCCTTCGCGCGCAAATTGTCGATCTGTCGGCGCATCCAATCGAACAGAACCGGGATGCGAAGCCAATGGCTTTCGTGTCGGCAGATCGCCGCCGTCGGGGCCGCTGGATCGGCGATGTGAGTAGGCCGGCGAGCTCGCCGGGCCGGGGCAACGCGTTCCCGCCGATGCGAAAGCGATTTCGCCGACACCGGCAGGCGCGCACGGGCATTGCGCGCGCGCAACGGCTGCGGATGATAGAACCGGGTGCGCAATGCCTATTCGACCGATCCGGCCGGACGACAGGGAACGGAAAAACCAACATGGACTTCGAACTGCCCGAGGAGCTGAAGCTGCTCAAGAACACGGTCGGGACTTTCGTCGACCGCGAGCTGATCCCGATCGAGATGCATGCGATGGACGGCCCTGCCATGCGGCCGGAGGTTCGCGCCGATCTCGAGCGCAAGGCGAAGGATTTGGGCCTGTGGCTGCTCGACGTGCCCACGGAATACGGCGGTCAGGGTCTCGGGCTGCTCGGCATGGTCGTGGTGTGGGAGGAGCTCTCGCGCACCGTCGCGCTGCCGCCGCGCGGACCGGGCGTGTTCGGTCCCGACGTCAAGCCGATCTTGTTCACGCTGACGCCGGCGCAGAAGGAGAAGTACCTTTATCCGGTCCTGCGCGGCGAGAAGACGACCGCCTTTGCCCAGTCGGAGCCCGATGCCGGTTCCGACCCCGGCGCCATGCGCACCACCGCCGTGCGTCAAGGCGACCACTACGTCATCAACGGCTACAAGCGCTGGATCACCAAGGCGCACGACGCGGATTTTCTGCAATTGGTCGCCGCCACCGATCGCGCGAAGGGCAGCCGCGGCGGCTTGAGCATGTTCCTGGTCGATACCGACACGCCCGGCGTGAAGGTCGTCCGCCGCACGCCAATGATGATGAGCGACATGCCGTGCGAGGTCGCACTGGACGACGTGATCGTGCCGGCCGAGAACCTGATCGGCAAGGAGGGCGACGGCATGCGGCAGGCGCAGTCGTGGATCACGGCGGGGCGGCTGCATCAGGCCTGCCGTGGGCTCGGCGTCGCCAAGCGCTGCCTCGGTCTCGCGACCGCCTACGCCAAGCAGCGCGTCACGTTCGGCGCGCCGCTGGCGGACCGCCAGGCGGTGCAGTTCATGATCGCCGACAGCTTCACCGAGCACTACATGGCGCAACTCCTGGTGTATCAGCTCGCCGCGCGCACCGACGCCGGCGTCGCCGCCCGCCACGAGAGCTACATGGCCAAGATCGCCGGCACCGAGCTCGGCTTCCGCGTCGCCGACCGCTGCGTGCAGATCCACGGCGGCATGGGGCTGGCGGCGGAGATGCCGATCTCGACGATGTGGCGCGATGCTCGCAGCTTCATGATCACCGAGGGGCCGGTGGAGGTCATGCGCATGGTGCTGGCGCGCGAGATCCTGCGCGGGCAAGTATGAACGCCGTGCGGATGTCTGCACCGCCACCGCGGACAAGGGCGACGGAAACTGCGTTCACTCGAACCGTCCCCGGGACTCGTAACCAGGGAGAGCATCCATGGCCGTCAACGGCAACCGCCAAGTCCTGCTAAAGAGCCGGCCCGAGGGTGCGCCCGGGCTCGATAATTTCGAGCTGGTCGAAAGTCCGATACCCGAGCCGGGCGAAGGCGCCGTGCTCATACGCATCCTGTATCTCTCGCTCGACCCCTATATGCGCGGCCGCATGAGTGCGGCGAAATCCTATGCGCAGCCGGCGGCCGTCGGAGAGCCGATGGTCGGCGGCACGGTCGGCGAGATCGCCAAGTCGCGCAATCCGCAGTACGCCGCCGGCGATATCGTCCTCGGCTATGGCGGCTGGCAGCAATATGCGCTCTCGAATGGCGCGGGACTGCGCAGGCTCGATCCGGCGGCGGCGCCGGTCTCGACCGCGCTCGGCGTCCTCGGCATGCCGGGGATGACCGCCTATGTCGGCCTCACCGAGGTCGGTCGCCCGATGCCCGCCGAGACGGTCGTCGTCGCGGCCGCGTCGGGCGCAGTCGGGTCGGTCGTCGGACAGATCGCAAAGATCAAGGGGAGCCGCGCGGTCGGTATCGCCGGCGGCGGCGAAAAATGCCGCTTCGTGACTGACGAATTTGGCTTCGATGCTTGCGTCGATCACCGCGCGCCCGATTTTGCCCAACGGCTCGAAGCCGCGTGTCCCAACGGCATCGACGTCTATTTCGAGAATGTCGGCGGCGCCGTGCAGCGGACGGTATGGCCGCTGCTCAACGATTTCGCGCGCGTTCCGGTCTGTGGGCTGATTGCGCAGTACAACGCGACGGGCCCGACCCCCGGTCCGGACATGGTCTCGGTCCTGCGCAAGCGCCTGCTCTTGCGCGGCTTCATCGTCTCCGATTTTGCCGCCAAGCAGGACGATTTCCTGCGCGAGGCGGGTGAATGGGTACGCACCGGCCGCCTCAAATATCGCGAGGACATCGTCGACGGCTTGGAGCAGGCGCCCGCTGCATTCCTCGGGCTGCTGCAGGGCAAGAACTTCGGCAAGCTGCTGGTGCGCGTGGCAAGGTGAGCCTGCGGCCCGCCTGTGCCCGGTCAGGAGACCTGCCGCGTCTGGCCTTGCCAATAGTGCGCGCGCAGCTCTTTCTTGTCGATCTTGCCGTTGAAGAGACGCGGCAGCGCGTCGAGGAAATCGACGCTGCGCGGCTTCTTGTAGCTCGCGATCAGGCTGCGGCAGTGCCCGATGAGCTCGTCGGCGCTGGCGGAGCACGCCGGGCGCAGCACGATGCAGGCCTTGACCGACTCGCCCCAGCGCGCGTCGGGCACGCCGATCACCGCGGCCTGCAGCACGGCCGGGTGGGTCAGCAGCGCCTCCTCCACTTCGCGGGAATAGATGTTCTCGCCGCCGGAGACGATCATGTCCTTCTTGCGATCGACGATGAACAGAAAGGCTTCGGAGTCGAAGAACCCGACGTCGCCGGTATGCATCCAGCCGTCGCGTAGCGACTCGACCGTCGCCGCGCTGTTGTTCCAATAGCCGCTCATCAGGCTCGGACCCCGGATCAGGATGTCGCCGACCTCCTCCGCGGCGCAATCGCAGCCGTCTGGGCGGACCACGCGAATGGCGTGATCGAAGAACGGCTGCCCGGCGGAAGCGAGCCGCCGCGCCTCGGCCGGGGTGCCGTCCGGGCGATGTTCGTGGGCGTGCAGGATGGTGCCGACGACGCATTCCGTCATGCCGTAGACCTGGGTGAAGATCGGCCCGAAGGCCGCCATGGCCTCGCGCAGCAAAGCAACCGACATCGGCGCGGAGGCGTATTGGATGCTTTGCAGCGAGTCCCTGCGGAAACGCGTGAGCTCCGGGCTGTCGAGCAGGCTGCGGACCATGACCGGCGCGAGATGCGCGCAGGTGATGGCCTCGTCCTCGATCGAGCGCAGCACCGCGGCGGGGTCGAAAGCGCGGTGCAGGACGATGGTCGTCCCGAGCACGATGTTGGCGAGCTGGTTGATCTTCGCGCCGATGTGAAACAGCGGCATGACGATGAGCATCCGTTCGGACGGCCGCACGCCCTGTTCCCACGAGATGCTGATGGCGGCGGACAGGATCGCGCGATGACTGAGCAGGACGCCTTTGGGCCGGCCGGTGGTCCCGCTGGTGTAGATGAGGTAGACGCCATCGTCGGGCTCCGGCCGCAGGGGCGGCGGCGCGTCGGAGGCGCCGGCCAGTAGCTCCTCGTAGCTCTCGGCGCCGTGCGTGGCCGTTCCGATGACGATGAATCGCTCGACGCTGGTTCCCTGCCGCCGGAGCGCGTCCACTTGCGGGCCGAACTGGGCTTCGAAAATCAAGACCGTCGGCGTGGAGTCCGCGATGATCTGTGCGAGCTCCGGCGTAGACAAGCGCCAGTTCAGCGTCACCGCGATGAACCCCGTCAGCTCCGCGGCGCCCACCGCCTCGAAATATTCGACGCAGTTTTGCGCCAGTACGGCGAAGCGCGCTTGCCGCTGCATTCCGTACGAGGCGAGGACGTTGGCGAACCTGCGGACGCGCGCGGTAAATTCGGCGTAAGTGATCCGCCGTCCTTCGAAGACGACCGCGGTCTTGCCCGGAAAATAACGCGCGTTGCGCTCGATGACGTCACCGAGCACGGTAGGCGGATTGTGCATTGCGTCCTCGCCTGCAGGATTGCGTGGCCGGGAGCGACGCCCGGCCACGTTGGCAAGACCGGATCATTCGACCTTGATATTGGCGTCGCGCACGACCTTGCTCCAGGTCGCGATGTCCGCCTTGATCTGGGCGGCGTAGGCTTCGGGCGTGCTGGCGACCGGCGCAAAGCCGAGCGCGTCGAGGCGCGCTTTGACCTCCGGCAGTGCGACGATGTGGGCGATCTGGCGCTGCAACAGGTCGACGACGGGCTTCGGGGTGGCGGCGGGGGCGACGACGCCGATGATCAGCTCCGACTCCTGGCCGTTGACGCCTGATTCGGCCATGGTCGGGACGTCGGGGAAAGCCGGCGAGCGCCTGGGGCTGGTGACGGCGAGCGCGCGCAGCTTGCCTTCCTTGATCTGCGGCGCCGCCGGCGGCAGACCGAGAAACGCGATCGGCGTGTGCCCCGCCAGCGTCGAGGTGATGATCGGCGCCGCGCCCGGGAACGGCACCCTGACGATGTCGAGACCGAGGCCCAGGCGAAACAGCCGCTCGCTCGACAACTGCCCGAAACCGATGCCGAGCGACGCGTAATTGTATTTGCCCGGATCGGCTTTCGCGAGCGCGATGAGCTCCTGCATGGTCTTGGCCGGAAGCGATGGATGCACCACCACCACTTGCGGCGAGGCGGCGGCGATGCTCACCGGGACGAAGCTCTTGACGGGATCGTACGGCACTTTGCTCGACACCGTCGGCGCCACGGCGAAGTCGTTGGTCACGAACAGCAGCGTATGTCCGTCGCCGGGCGCATTGGCGGCCGTGCCGGTGCCGACGACGCCGCTCGCCCCGCTGAGATTTTCGACGAAGAAGCTCTGACCGAGGCTTTCGGAGAGGTGCTGCGCGACCAGGCGTGCGAGCACATCGGTCGGACCGCCGGCCGGGTAGGGCACGATGATGCGCACTTGCCTTGTCGGGTAGGCGGGCGCGGCCGCGCCCGGCGCGTTCTGCGCATGGCACGCGGCAGCCGCGATCAGCGCCGCACATCCGGCGGCGATGGAAACGATCAATTTCATGGCGTTCCTCTCCCACCCGAACTCGGGCTGGCCCGAGCCGGGCATTCCTGAAGTCGGCCGGCAAGCATAGTGATGAAGCTGCGTCGAATCGAGCGCAGCGGACAATCTATGGGCGCATCGCGCGCGGTGGCATTCGCGCCGGTCGCGTAGTATGGCAGCTTGCTTGCCGGGCGAGCCGGGGACGGGGATACCGATGCAGATCGCCTACGCGCCGCTGCGCAGCTTGCGAGACGTCGAGGAGCTCGAGCGCGTGCCGCTCGAGGAGCGGATTTTCTCCTGGAATCTGAACGACTGGATCGCGCGCGGATGCGCGCGCGATCGCGACAAGATCGCCATTCGCTACATCGCCGACGGCGATCCGGAAAGCGCCGCGGTCTCGATCCGGTACGGCGAGCTGCAAGCCCGCGCCATGCAGGCCGCCAATCTCTTCCATTCGCTCGGGGTCTCGGCGGGCGACACCGTGATGTTCGTGCTGCCGACGCTGCCGCAGCTCTATGTCGCGATGCTCGGCGCGGTCGCCGCCGGCATCGCGTGCGGCGTCAACTGGATGCTCAAGCCGGCGCAGCTCGGCGAACTC
>JBAUOM010000563.1:0-5876 GCA_049579765.1 Xanthobacteraceae bacterium | reverse complement strand
GTGGGGTGCCGCAACGCGGCTGCGCCGCCCGCCGCTGACGCGTTGGCAACCTGCGCCCGGCGGATGCCGCGGCCGCTCCAATAGGCGTCGAAGACCTCGTCGAAGCGCTCCCAATCCGAGCGCGTCGCGGCGAACAGCGCGCGCAGCGCCGGCTTTAGCGAGGAGCGGCGGACGGCTGCCGGCGATACGAGCACGGCGAGCGCGTCGCGGGTTTCGCCCAGCCCGACCTTGAAGCCGTTCTCGCGCAGCGTACGGGCGAATCCGGCGAGCCGCCGGCGCGCACCCGTGCCCACGGTCTCGACCGCTGCGCCGATCGGCTCGATGGCCATCGGGAGACTCCCCTCACGCAACCTTGCCCAGAAGCCGGTCGGTGACCTCGCGGGCGAGGCGCGTGCGATCTTCATGGGTCTTGATCAGGCAGATCATGGTCTCGTGCACGGCCTCGGGCGACTGTCGCAAGTCGTGGACGCCGAGCCCGGCGAGCGTGGCCGCCCAGTCGAGCGTCTCCGCGACGCCTGGCACCTTTTGCAAGTCTTCCTTGCGCACCGCTGCGACCATCCGCGCGACCTGCAGCGCCAAGCCGGCATCGACGTGCGGCAGGCGGGTGAGAATGATCCTTGCTTCGCGGTCGACGTCGGGAAAATCGACGTAGTGGTAGAGGCAGCGCCGGCGCAGCGCATCGGACAATTCGCGCGTGCCGTTCGAGGTGAGCACGACGCGCGGGATCGACACCGCCTTGATCGTGCCGAGCTCAGGCACGCTGACCTGGAAATCGGAAAGAAGCTCGAGCAGGAAGGCCTCGAACTCTTCGTCGGCGCGATCGACCTCGTCGACCAGCAGCACCGGGGGCATTATCCGCCGGATGGCGGCGAGCAACGGGCGCTCGAGCAGATACTTCTCCGAGAAGATGTGCTCTTCGATGGCGTCGGCGTTCTCGCCGGCGCCTTCGCGCGCCTTGATGGCGAGCAGCTGCCGCTGGTAGTTCCACTCGTAGAGCGCCGCGTTCTGATCGAGCCCCTCGTAGCACTGCAGGCGGATCAGCTCGGCGGCGTGCACCGCGGCGAGCGCCTTGGCCACCTCGGTCTTGCCGACGCCGGCTTCGCCTTCGAGCAATAGCGGCCGCTTGAGATAGTCCGTGAGCCACAGCGCGGTGGCGATATCGCGATCGGCGACATAGCCGACCGCGGCGAGGCGGTCGGAAATCTGTTTGCGGCTCAAGGTCATGACGGGTGATATAGGCGCGTCCTGCCGAATGTTCACCCGTGCAGCCCGAGCTTGTCCGCGACCATCCAGGTGCGCCAGTGATCGTGGGGCATCGGGATATGGGTCGAGCCGAGGAACTTGAAGGCGTCGTTGACCGCGTTGGCGAAGCAGGGCACGCCGCCGACATTCGGGCTCTCGCCGACGCCCTTGGCGCCGATCGGGTGGTGCGGCGACGGCGTCGTGGTCCAGTCGGTCTCCCATTTTGGCGTCTCGACCGCCGTCGGCATGAAATAATCCATGAACGACGCGGTCACGACATTGCCGGTGTCGTCGTAACGGATCTCCTGGCCCATCGCGATGCCGAATGCCTCGGTCAGCCCGCCGTGGATCTGGCCTTCGATGATCATCGGGTTGATGCGGGTGCCGCAGTCGTCGAGGGCGTAGAAGCGCCGGACCTTGGTGGCGCCGGTGTCGACGTCGACGTCGACGACGCAGATATAGGCGCCGAACGGATAGGTCATGTTGGGCGGATCGTAATAGTTCACCGCCTCCAGGCCCGGCTCCATCCCGGGCGGCACGCCGTGGTAGGCGGCCCACGCGAGCTCGGTCATGGTCTTGAACCGCTCGGGGTTGCCCTTCACGCGGAAGCGGTCGATGTCCCATTCGAGGTCGTCGTCGTGCACCTCGAGCAGATGCGCGGCGATCATCTGCGCCTTGGCCTTGATCTTGCGGCACGCCATCGCGGTGGCGGCGCCCGAGACCGGGGTCGAGCGTGAGCCGTAGGTGCCGAGCCCGTAGGGCGCGGTGTCGGTGTTGCCTTCCTCCACGGTGATGTTGTCGGCCGGGAGCCCGAGCTCGCTGGCGACGATCTGGGCATAAGTGGTCTCGTGGCCCTGTCCCTGCGACTTGGTGCCGAGCCGCGCGATCCCCGTCCCGGTCGGGTGAATGCGGATCTCGCAGGAATCGAACATGGCGATGCCGAGGATATCGCAATTGCGCGAGGGGCCGGCGCCGACGATCTCGGTAAAGAAGCTCACCCCGATGCCCATCAGCTGGCGCGTCTCGCCGCGCTTGAACGCCTCCTGCTTTTGCTTCTGCTCCTCGCGCAGTTTCTGGTAGTCCACCGCCTCCATCGCCCGCTGCAGCGCGGTGTGATAGTCGCCCGAGTCGTATTCCCATCCCAGCGCCGACGTGTAGGGAAACTGCTCGCGCCGGATCAGGTTCTTCATGCGGAATTCGGCCGGGTCCATGCCGAGCTTCTGCGCCATGATGTCCATGGCGCGCTCGATGCAGTAGGCGGCCTCGGTGACGCGGAACGAGCAGCGATAGGCCACGCCGCCCGGCGCCTTGTTGGAATAGACCCCGTCGACCGAGACATGGGCGACCGGGAAGTCGTAGGACCCGGTCACGATATTGAAGAAGCCCGCCGGCCACTTGCTGGGATCGGCGCAGGCGTCGAAGGCACCATGATCGGCGATGGTGTAGACGCGCAGCGCGGTGACCTTGCCGTCCCGCGTCGCCGCGATCTCGGCGGTCATGTGGTAATCGCGCGCGAACGCCGTGGTCGACAGGTTTTCGATGCGGTCCTCGACCCATTTCACCGGCCTGCCGGTCACGATCGAGGCGACGATGGCGCAGATGTAGCCGGAATAGGCGCCGACCTTGTTGCCGAAGCCGCCGCCGATGTCGGGAGAGATCACGTGGATCTTGTGCTCGGGGATCTTGGAAATGAGCGAGGCCACGGTGCGGATGACGTGCGGCGCCTGGAACGTTCCCCACACCGTGAGCTCGCCCTTGATCTTGTCGAAGGAGGCGACGCACTGGCAGGTCTCGAGCGGACAGGGATGCACGCGCTGATAGGAGATCAGCTCCTTGACGGTCACCTCGGCCTTGTTGAAGGCCGCATCGGTAGCCTCCTTGTCCCCCATCTGCCAATTGAAAATGTGGTTGTGGTGCTTGCGTTTGCCGTGCGCGCCGTCGGTCTTGTCCTTGAGGTCCTCGCGCAGCACGGGCGCGTTCGGCGCCATCGACTTGAAGGGATCGACGATCACCGGCAGCCCCTCGTATTCGACCTCGACCAGATCGGCCGCGTCGGCGGCCGCGTAGCGGTCGTCGGCGACGACGAAGGCGACCTCCTGGTTCTGGTACAGCACCTTGTCCTCGGCCAGCACCGCCTGCACGTCGCCGGCGAGCGTGGGCATGTAATGCAGGTTGAGCGGCTTGAGCTCCGCCGCGGTCAGCACCGCGAGCACGCCCGGGGCCGCCTTCGCCTTCGACGTGTCGATGCGCTTGATGCGGGCATGGCCGTAGGGCGAGCGCGCGAAGTCGCCGTAGAGCATGCCGGGCAGCTTCAGGTCGTCGACATAGTTGCCCTTGCCCTGCACGAAGCGGATGTCCTCAACCCGCTTGCGCTTGCAGCCCATCCCTTGCAGGCGCTCGGCACGCTGCTCGCTGGTCAAGGTCGTTTCAGTCATTCTGCGGCCTCCTGCAAAGCCGTGCCGTTGAGCTTGGCGGCGGCGTATTGGATCGCCTTGACGATGTTCTGGTATCCCGTGCAACGGCAGAGATTGCCGGAAATGCCGAAGCGGATTTCGTCCTCGGTCGGATTATTGTTCTCGTGCAGCAGCCGATAGGCGCGGACGATCATTCCCGGCGTGCAGAACCCGCATTGCAGGCCGTGCATCTCGCGAAAGCCTTCCTGCAGGGCGTGCAAGGTGCCATCGGCGGCGGCCATGCCTTCGATGGTCCGCACTTCGGCGCCGTCGGCCTGGACGGCGAACATGGTGCAGGATTTGACCGACTTGCCGTCGAGATCAACGGTGCAGGCGCCGCAATGGGTGGTGTCGCAGCCGACATGCGTGCCAGTGAGGTTGAGCTCTTCGCGCAGGAAGTGGACGAGCAACAGGCGCGGCTCGACCAGCGCCTCGACCGCTTGGCCGTTCACCGTCATGGAAATCCGGGTTTTGGGCATCGCTTTCTCCGCAAGCTCAGGCGTCGCGGGCGCGTTCGCGCGCGCGGGCGAGCGCCCGCGCCAGCATCACGCCGGCCATCTTGGTGCGATATTGGACCGGTCCGCGCGCGTCGGCCGCGGGCGCGGTGATCGCCTCGGCCGCCGCCACCGCTCGCTTCACGGTCGGAGCATCGAGCGAGGAGCCGACCAGGATCCGCGCCGCCTCCTCGGCCCAGAGCGGCGTCTCGGCGACATTGGTCAGACCGATCGAGCAGGTGGCGACGGTGTCGCCGCGCACGGTCAGAACCACCGCGGCGGCGGCCGTGGCGTAGTCGCCGACCTTGCGTTTGAGCTTCTCGTAGGCGGCGCCGTGGCCGGACGGAGGAACCGGAATGCGGACCGCGGTGAGGATTTCGCCCGGTTGGAGGGCGGTGAGAAAGGCACCCTGGTAGAACTCGCGCGCCGGCACGCGGCGCTCGCCCGACTTGCCGACGAGGTGGTAGGTGGCGCCGAGGCACAGCATGACGGCGGGCATATCGTTGCCGGGATCGCCGTTTGCGACATTGCCGCCTATGGTGCCGAGATACCGTACCTGCGGGTCGGCGACCAGCAGCGACGTCTCGCGCAGGATCGGGATTTGGCCGGCGAGCAGTTCGGATGCCACGATCTGGTGCTGCGTCGTCATCGCCCCGACGACGATGTCGCTGCCGTCGGCACGGATCCCCTTGAGGTCGTGGATGGCGGCGAGATCGACGAGATGTCCCGGCGCGGCGAGCCGGAGCTTCATCATCGGGATCAGGCTATGCCCTCCGCCGAGCGGCCTCGCTTCCTCGCCGAGGTCGGCAAGGAGCGCGACCGCCTCGCCGAGCGATTGCGGACGATGATATTCGAAAGCACCAGGTATCACGGGCATCCTCCCGGGGCGCCCGGTCGTCAGCGTGGCGCGGGCGCCGTTGGCATTTCCCCTTGAGAAGGCTGGCAGTCTGTGCGGTACAACAACAACCGCCGCTGCAGTGATCGTGCCTTCCCGCAAATGACTATAATTCGAAACAGGACTCCCGACCAGCATCATGGCGCCTCACGAGCGCGCGACCGCCCTGGCGAGTGTAGCGACCCCGCTATGCGACGCGCGGCGACACAGCCTGCTCGACCGCGGCCGCGATCGAGAGCAGGCGGCGGTCGGCGCCTTGCCCGCCGACCAGCATGAGACCGACCGGTGCGTCGCCGGCACGGTGGCACGGCAGCGAGATCGAGCACCGGTCGAGGAAATTCACGATCGCGGGATTGCGCAGCACCAGGAAGTTGACCTTGCGGTAGCTGTCATCGGCCGCCAGCTCGGCGAGCCGCGGCGCCGTCACCGGCGTGGTCGGCATCAATAGGGCGTCGTGGGGCGCCGTGACGGTGTCGACCCGACGGATGAAGTCCGTACGCGCGGCGAGGAGGTCGATATAGTCCGCGGCATCCTGCTCCTGCCCGCGCAGGATGCGGCTGAGCACGTGCGGATCGTACATTTGCCTGCCTTTCGCGATCAGCGAACGGTGGATCGCGTAGGCCTCGGCCGCGGCAAACCCGCCCTTGGCGTTGATCTGCGGCAGCTCCGAGAGTTCGCGCAGGGGAATGTCGACGATGCGCGCGCCCGCCCGGCGCAGCGCGGCGAGCGCGGACTCGAAGGCGCGCGCCACCGCCGGCTCGAGGCCCTCGAGCACCATGGTCTGCGGCACTG
>JBAUOM010000562.1:0-11642 GCA_049579765.1 Xanthobacteraceae bacterium | reverse complement strand
GTCTCGCTCTCCGCCGATGCGCAGGTCGCCCGCCACCTCGACATCGTTCCCACCGGCGAAACCGCAACCGCCGCCATCGCGCTCGCCAAGCTCGCACACCGGCTGCCGGCCTTGCTCGCCGGCGATGCGGGCGCAGCGGGCGTGCGCGGGTGCGATCCGCCGCTCATGGTCGTGGCCGCCGATGCAGTCGCACAATTCCGGCAGTCGATCATCGAATCGCTTGCGGTGGTCGCCGAGGCGACCATCCCGCTCAGCAGGGGGTTCCCCGCCCGGTTCGTGGTTTTTCGCGATGGGATCGGCGGCACGCCGATCGCCGTCATCGTCGGACAGCCGGATCTCGCGCAGCCCGTTCCGGTGCGGCTGCATTCGGCTTGCTTGACGGGAGACGTATTCGGCTCGCGCCGATGCGACTGCGGGGATCAGCTCCGCCTCGCACTGCCGCAGCTCGAGCAGAACGGCGGCGGCATCATTCTCTACCTGGAGCAGGAAGGCCGTGGGCTCGGTCTCGCCAACAAGATCCGCGCCTATCAGCTGCAGGATGCCGGGCTCGACACCGTCGATGCCAATACCGCGCTGGGCTTCGACGACGACGAACGCGACTACGGAGTCGCGGTGCGCATGCTGCAGGTGCTCGGCTGCACCCGGGTGCGGCTGCTGACGAACAACCCGGCCAAGCTCGACGGCCTCTCGCAGGCGGGCATCGACGTGTCGGGACGCGTGCCGCTGCAGGGGCCGATCAATGCCGATAACCGCCGCTATCTCACCGCCAAGGCCAGGCGCGCCGGGCACAAGCTCGATCACGTCCTCGGCACGTTCGCCGAGATCGCCGACGACGGGCGAGAATCGTGACCGGCAAGGTTGCCGGAGCACCGCCATGACCGCGCAGCGCTCACCCGTGCGAGCCACGCCCCTGTTGCGGAGCCGCGCGTCTCGCTCCGGCGCGGGCCCGTCGTGACGGGCTGACTCCGGAGCGCCCGTGGCAAGCCCGCCGCCCACGCGCTCGATCGCAGACCTCACCTTTCCCGAGGTTTCCCGGTGCTTGCAGGAGACGTCGATCCTCTGCCTGCCGATCGGCGCGATCGAACAGCACGGGACGCACCTGCCGCTGAACACCGACGTGATCATCGCCGAGGAGCTCGCGCGCGGCATCGTCGCGCGTTGGGGCGACGAGCTCGATCTCTGGCAGCTCCCGACGGTGTCCATCTCGCTCTCGCGCGAGCACGATTGGGCGGCCGGAACGCTGTCGCTGAGCATCCAGACTTTCGTCGCGCTCTTGCGCGAGATGGCGCGGGACCTCGCGCGAGCGCTGCCGGCGCGCAACCTCGTGATCGTCAACGGCCATGGCGGCAATCGGGGAGTCCTGGACAACCTCATCCACGAGCTGCGCGGCGATTTCGCGCTCAATGCCTGCGTGCTCCATCCCTTCGATCTCTCGAAGGTCGCGGTTGCGACGGGGAGCGCCGATGTTCACGGCGGCATTAGCGAGACGTCGGTTATGCTGGCGCTCAAGCCGCAGCTCGTGCGTCTCGACCTGATCACGCCAGCAGGCGCACCGCCGGAGGCGGCGACGGTCGCGGCGCTGATCTTCGATCGCGGCGTGAGCTTTCCGTGGCGCACCGATGATCCGCGGCTTGCCGCGAGCGGCGTGATCGGCGATGCGCGCGCCGCAACGCCCGAGCTCGGGCGCGCGATCATCGACAGCGTGATCACGCAAGCCGGCGAGGCTCTCCGCCGGCTGTTGCAGAACCAGCGCGTCATGGCGAATGCGGCGCGCCGGCCCCCGGTCTAGACGGCGGTCCTCATGGCGCGCGCGCTCGCGCCGGTCGTGATGCGCGACCCCGCCGGCGAGCGGCGGGCACGCACGAATAGGCGTAACGGGTTTATGTCGGACGCAGTTCCAACGCCGGAGCGACGCCCCTTCGCTGGCGACGTTGGCGCGGTAGGCTCGCTCAGAACGGGTCGGCCCAATACTCGACCGGGACGTTCTTGCCTTGCCTGACCATGATCTCCTGCGGCGAGATCGGGGCCGACGCTGCGGCCGCCTCGACCTTGGTGCCACCCTTCGGCTTGGCGTATGTCGACACCGACCAGACGGCGGCGAGCGCTGCGAAGGCAACGATCCCGACCGGAATGATGATCTTGCGCATCTTGTGTCACCTCTGCATCGTGATGGACCGTGCGATGCATTGACACAGGGTTCGCAGCTCCGAACGTGAGGCGGCTCACACAGGCGAACTATTTTCGCTACATGCCATGCGCGGAGGGATGGTCGCCGCAGCGGCGCGCGGGCGAGGCGGCGTCATCACGTCGAAATCATCGCCAAGCCGGTTCCGCGCGCGAAGACCGAGGCAACGAAGGACAGGGGCGTTTCCGCCGACGACTTGGGCGTGATGGCTACCAAATGGTCAAGTTCGGATCGCCGGCCTTGGAGATTGCCAGGGCCATCCAGGCTCGCGCCCTTGCGTTCTCGGCGACACGGTCGGCATGGCAAGGGGCGCTCTGCGTAAAGCCTCCAGCGTCCACGTATTGCTGCGCTATTCTGCCCATGGAGCGGCAATTCGACGAATCCTCGTATTTCACGCGCCGGTCGCGGACGTCCAGCACGCAGCGGTTGACTGCGTCTCGCAGTTGGCCGGCGATGGGGTCGAGCTTCGTTTCGCTCGGCGAGCACGCGGACATCGAACATATGAGCAAGAGGAGTGGAATAATGCATTTGCCGTGTTTCATTTTCGTTCTCCTCGGGTCCCTGCACGGTGCCGCTCCGCGGCCTGAATATCGAATCCGCCCGGTCCGCCGATCGGGCCGGTTTGTTTGGCCATGATGCCCTTCAGTCCTTGACGTCGCATTGATCCGCCTCAAAACGAGGCCGCAGACCATGTGTTTCCCGATTTTGCCGCGCCGGCCCAGCGCACGAATGCGGCCGCCCCCGCCTCGCCCTCCGCGGGTGCCCACGCGGCGAATTCGTTCGCCCGGTAGGGGCCCGGCTTGATTTCCATGACGAGGCTCGCGCAACGCGCCACCGCGCCGTGCCACGTCCCGCGCGGGATTTGCACGACCGGCGCAGTAGGGCTCATCGCCAGCCGCTGCTCCAGTGCCGCCTCCGGGGTGAAGATGAGAACGTCGAGGCGGCCGCGCAGCAGCACCAGCATTTCCCATTGCTCGCTGTGCACGTGCGGGCGGACGTAGCTGTCGGGTTCGAGCCCGATCAGCAGCCGCTGGACCTGATCCTGGTGGTCCTCGTGCAGCAGGAGGTGCGAGCGTCTGCGGGTGCTTGCGGCGGCCTCCGCGAGAAGCCGCTGCAATTGTCCTTCGTCAATGTGCTGCGGTCGATCGATGGGGGTCATCGGAGCACCGTTCCTGCCCTCGGGCGAGCAGCATGGCAGCCGGTACCAGTTTACATCTGCGGGGCTTGCAGCGAGAAGACGTCGTACCGGCCTGCGTCGGTGCCAGCACGTGCAAAGTCTTGGACATGATCGGCGCCAGCTAGTGTCCCGATTCCGGAGTTCGCGTCATTGTGCGGCATCCGCGTTTTTGGTCCGGAAGTCCGCATTCCGACTCGGCGCAAGAATAATGCGGACTTCCAAAATCGCCACACTAACGCTTGCTGGCAAGCACGATGTTGTAGCCGTTGCCGAACACGAAGACCTTCGATGTGCGCCAAATGATCCGTTCCAGGTCGACCATTGTCCGCATGCGCAGCCGGAACTTCCACAACAGCAGATGTTGAATGAAGTTGTAGGTCAGGCCCCATGCCCAAAACGGCAGTTGCCGGTAGCGGATCGACTTGAAGCCCAGCCGGCGCAGCTTGAAGACGAGAAGGTTGGCGCCGAGAAAATTGTAGCGCCAATTCTCGAAGAAGGCGGTGACGCTTCGGTAGTCATGCTCCCGCCGGCAAGCGTCCAAGGATCCAGGCGAACGGATCAGCAGTCGTCCGCCGGGCTTGAGCGATCGCCAGCAGCGCGCCAACCAAGCATCCAGATCCTTGGTGTAGCCGATCGATTCGAACGCGTAGATCGCATCGAAACTCTCATTCGACAGGTCGAGGCTGTCGAAGTCGGCAACGATCACGCTCACGCGTCCGGCGAATTTCTCGAATTTCCGCCGGCAAATATCCGCCTGCACGGCGGAATTCGTCACGCACACGATTTCGACCTTGCGGCGGCTGGCGAAATAGTCGGCCGCCGCCCCCGAGCCACAGCCGAGGTCCAGGAGGCGCATCCCGTCCTTCGGGGCGAGCAGGGCATAATCCGCCTCGTAGGGAGGGGAGAAGATCGCACGCGGAAACACGCACGAGCTGTAGTTGTCCTGCTCGCTGCGATAGGGTCCGAACACCTCGTCATAGGTGCGGTTCTCGTCATCGTGCTTGAGGAAATCGTCACGCTTGGGGGTCCATTCGACCAGTTGCCGCTGTTCGAACTCGTTGAGCTCGTGGCCGATATTGCCCGCGTCCTTCGGATGGGTGACGAGCAGGAACAGGATGTAATGAAACAGGTTATAGGCGGCGAACAGCCCGACGACGATTGCCGCTATCACCAACAGTGCGGAAACAGGATCCACGGGCCATTCCTTCGCAGACGTTCCTGGCGGCGGGTCTCATTTCCCTCGACGGGCATATCGTCGCAGCAGGAAGCAGGTCCGCATGGCGACTTCCGGTTGATCGAGGTGACGATTCCATGCCCACTTTACCACGCCGCCTGCAGGTTGGTGGCGGCCTCGGCTGCGGTGTCGCTCGCCAATAATTTCAAGCGGTTAGACTGGCGAACCGTGCACGAGACGCGCGTTGAGCGCAAACGTGTTCTCGCGCCAGCGGCGAACTCCCGATGAAACGCGATGCTTTACAACCGGCCCTGACGAAAGGGCCGAAATTTCCCCGAACGAGCTGGCGCGGTTGCAAAAAGGCGTTGCGCCGCCCGATTTTTACGGGAATTTTATGCGCCGTGCGGCGCTGACCCCAGCGTCGAGCACCCCATCCGAAAAAGGGAGGATTCCAAATGAAACGGGCGGCAATTCTGATGGTTGCCTTGGGCGCACTTATTGTGCCCGCTCACGCTCAAAAGCAGAAGCCCCTGCAGTTTCACGGGCTGATCTTCGACAGGCCCGCGCAGGCCTACGCGGCCCCGGCCCAGGCCTACGCCTACGCGGCCCCGGCACAGCGCACCGCGACCCCAAAAGTCGCGGCCAAGCCGAAGCCCTTGCAGTTTCACGGGCTGGTCTTCGACGCGTCCAAGCAGGTCTACGCGGCCCGGGCGCAGGCCTATGCGGCCCCGGCACGGCGCACGGCGGCCCCGGCACAGCGCACGGCGGCCACAAAAGTCGCGGCCAAGCCGAAGCCCTTGCAGTTTCATGGGCTGGTCTTCGACCCGCCCCCGCAGGCCTTAGCGGCGCAGGGCTACGCCCCCGCCTACTATTAAAGCATCGGCATCCTAGACCGAGCAGATCACCATCGCTTGTGACTGCCGCCGGGCGAGCTTCGAGCCACGCTCGGCGGCATGTCGATCCATGCCATGCGAGCCCCGGCCGGATTGCCGGGGCTTCTCATTTGCCGGGCAGGCCTCGGGAGCTGTGGGGGCAGGGAAGCTGACCGGGCAATGCCATGCACTGCGGCCGACCACCGTCACCATCGCGACGCCCGCGCCCCGATCAGCCATGCGGGAAGGCGGTTCTCAACTAAAATAAAGTGGAGCGGATGCACCAGACACACTCGTTGGAAAAAGCATTGGGTGGAAATATGCGGGAAGTCGAGACACCGCCAAGACCCAAATCGAGCTAACTGCGCTCGCGAAAACACATTCTGATCGCGTTGAAACTTCCGTTCGCGCACGCAGCTTTCGATTTCGTGGCGACCCCGGCTGGATTCGAACCAGCGACCTTCAGCTTAGAAGGCTGTTGCTCTATCCCCTGAGCTACGGGGCCGTCGACGAGGGGCTTTTAGCGCAACAGGAGGCGCGGCCGCCAGCGCAACGCTGCACGTGTGCCGTCCTGCGTCGCCCGGCATTTTGCCTCGGCGGATTTCACGTTGGAGCGAGGTTGAGCTAACTTGCCGGCATCAAGGCCCGTGCACGGGCAAGACCGACGCCGCGCCGGGTCGGGCGGCTCGGGCGCGCCGGGACTCGGGGTCGCCGGCCGGGAGGGCAGGAATGATTGCGGTGCGCAGGCTCGCCCACGCCACGCTGACGACGCCGGACCTCGCTCGGCAGGTCGCCTACTATACCGACGTGGTCGGTCTCAGCCTGATCGAGCGCAACGGCGGGCATGCCGTCCTGGCCAGCAAGCAAGGGCTCGAGGCGATCGCGCTCGAGCCCGGCCCACCCAATGCGCTGGCGCGGCTCGCCTTCCAGGTCGCGCCTGGGACCGATCTCGCCGAGGTCGCCCGCGAACTGGCCAAGCACGGGATTGCAAGCGAGCGCCGCAGCGGCATCTCTCCAGGGGTCGCCGAGGCCATCGTCTTCAAGGACCCGAAGGACACGGTGATCGAGGTCTTCTCCGAATACGCCTTCGCCAAGGACGACGATCGCCCGGCCGGCATCATGCCGCTCAAGCTCGGGCACGTGGCCTATCGCGTGAACGACGTGCAGCGGGTGGTGAAGTTCTATACCGACGTGCTCGGGTTCAAGGTGTCGGACTGGCGCGACGAGACCTTCGCCTTCCTGCGCTGCGGGCCCGACCATCACAGCGTCAATTTCGTCTTCGACGAGGTCCCCCAGCTCCATCACATCGCCTTCGAGGTCAAGGACTGGGCGGAGATCCAGCGCGCCTGCGAGTGGCTCGCCAAGAACGACATCCACCTGGTCTGGGGCCCCGGCCGTCACATCATTGGCCACAACATCGCCATCTACCACCGCAACGCCGACAAGGTCCGCGTCGAGTTCTTCTGCGAGATGGACCTGATGAAGGACGAGGCGCTCGGCTATTTCGACCCGCGCCCCTGGCACCAGGACCGGCCGCAGCGGCCGAAGGTATGGGGCCCGGACACGCTGCGCAATTACTGGGGATTCGGTTCGGAGCGCATCATCCGCGGCTACCAGACGGTGGAGTGAGCGATCCCGGAACTGCCCGGCGGGCGGCTGCGGCTGAAAATCCGGGCCGGGCGATGCTTGTTGATGGCACGGAGGAGAGGTAAGCCTTATCAGATAGTTGCGTGGCATTCCTCGCAGGCGTTCGAGGTCTGGAAGCGCCCGCGCCGGTGCTCGTTGCCGGTCACGACCTCGACACGTTTTGCCCGTCATCTTGCGTTTGCCCCCGTCCGGAGCCCCCCGCCGGACGGGACCCGGAGGTCCCCCATGCTCGCGTTCGTTCGCGCTGCCTGCGCAGCTGCGCTCGTTGCGCTTTTGTCCATTTCCGCCTTCGCCGCCGACAAGCCCTTCCAACGCGGCGATCTCGCCGACGCGGCGTTCAAGCTGGAAGCCCAGATCAAGGCCGGGGCCGGCCAAGTGGCGAAGCCCGCCGCCGCGTTGCGGCGTGAAGCCGACGCCGCCTTCCAGCGCAACGACTTCCGCAGCGGCATGCAGATCCTCGGACAGATCGTGGCGGTGGCACCCGGCGACAGCGCGAACTGGCTTCGTCTCGCCAAGGCCGTGCTGCAGATCCGCCCCGGCAATGACCGCGAGCGCACGCTGCTGCTCGAGCGCGCCGCGACCGCCGCCTATATCGCCTACCAGCGCTCCGGCAATGCCGGCGAGGAGGCCGAGAGCCTGCTGCTGATCGGGCGCAGCTATGCGGATCGCTCGCTGTGGCGGCCGGCGCTCGATGCATTGCGCGTTTCGCTGGAGCAGCGCGAGGTCGCCGAGGTGCGCCAGCAATACGAGCGCCTGCGCGAAGAGCACGGCTTCCGGCTGCTGGACTACACGGTCGATTCCGACGCGGCCTCGCCGCGCGCCTGTTTCCAGTTCTCCGAGGACCTGCCCGGCAAGCGCACCGATTTCTCACCCTTCGTCAGCGTGGCCGGCCAGGACAAGCCCGCGCTGTCCGTGGAAGACCGGCAGCTCTGCGTCGAAGGCCTCAAGCACGGCGAGCGCTATGCCATCACGCTGCGCGCCGGCATCCCCTCGCTGGTCAAGGAGACGCTGTCGAAGTCGGCCGACTTCAACATCTATGTGCGCGACCGCAAGCCGTCGGCGCGCTTCACCGGCAAGGCTTACGTGCTCCCGCGCACCGGCCAGCGCGGCATTCCGGTGGTCAGCGTCAATACCAGCGCGGTGGCGCTCGAAATCTACCGCATCGGCGACCGCAACCTGCTCGACACCGTGGTGGGGCGCGATTTCCAGCGCAACCTCGACCGCTATGACCTCAACCGGCTGAGGGAGGAGCGCGGCTCGCCTGTCTGGAAAGGCGAGATGGCGGTCGAGCAGACGCTCAATACCGACATCACCACGGCCTTTCCCGTCGACCAGGCCGTCGGCGCGCTGTCCGCCGGCGTCTACGTGATCGTCGCGCAACCCGTCGGCGTGACCGCGGACGAGTTCGATTCGCTCGCCACCCAATGGTTCATCGTCTCCGACCTCGGCTTGACCGCGTTCTCCGGCAACGACGGCATCCACGCCTTCGTAAACTCGCTCGATACTGCGCAGCCGAAAGGCGCCGTCGAGATTCGCCTCCTGTCGCGCGGCAACGAGGTGCTGGCGCGCAAGCGCACCGACGATACCGGCCATGCCCAGTTCGAGACCAATCTCACACGCGGCGAAGGCGCCCTGGCTCCGGCGCTGCTGATCGCCGGCGACGGCAAGGGCGATTACGCCTTCCTGAGCCTCAAGACGCCGGCCTTCGATCTCACCGATCGCGGCGTCGCCGGCCGCGTGGTCCCGGCCGGTCTCGACGCTTTTGTCTATACCGAGCGCGGCGTCTACCGCTCCGGCGAGACGGTGCAGGTGACGGCGCTGTTGCGCGACGGCCAAGGCGTTGCGGCGCTCAACGTGCCGCTGACGCTGGTGGTCGAGCGCCCGGACGGGGTCGAGTACCGCCGCACCGTGGTGCCCGACCAGGGTGTCGGCGGCCGTGCGCTCTCGGTTCCGCTCGTGTCATCGGCTCCGACCGGCACCTGGCGCGTGCGCGCCTTCGCCGATCCGAAACGCCCGCCGGTTGGCGAGGCAGCCTTCCTGGTCGAGGACTATGTCCCCGACCGGCTCGAATTCGAGCTCGCCTCCCAGGCCAAGGGCCTGTCCGGCACGGGCCCCGCCGAGATCACCGTCGACGGACATTATCTTTACGGCGCGCCGGCCGCCCGGCTCGAGCTCGAAGGCGAGGTCATGGTTTCGCCTGCGACCGAGCGGCCGAGCTTTGCCCGCTACCAATTCGGACTCGCTGACGAGGAGGTGGAAGCCACCCGCCAGCCGCTCGAAGGCTTGCCGGATACCGACGAGAACGGCAAAGCGCATTTCGCCGTCACGCTCGACAAGCAGCCGGCGACCACGCGTCCGCTCGCGGCGGAGGTGGTCGTGCGCATGGCCGAGGCCGGGGGCCGCGCGGTCGAACGCAAGCTGACGCTGCCCGTGATCCCGGCCGCGCCGATGATCGGCGTCAAGCCGCTGTTCTCGGGCCGCTCGCTCGGCGAGGGCGAGAACGCCACCTTCGACGTGGTGGTCGCATCGCCCGACGGGGCGTCGCTCGCACAGACGGGCCTTCGCTACGAGCTGCTCAAGGTCGAGACCAAGTATCAATGGTACCGCCGCGACGGCGCTTGGGACTTCGAGCCGGTCAAGGCGACCAAGCGCGTCGCCGACGGGCAGATCGACGTCGCCGCCGACAAGCCCGCGCGCATTTCGCTTCCGGTGCAATGGGGCCGCTATCGCCTCGAAGTGTCCACCGCCGACCGCAACGGACCGGTGACATCGGTCGGCTTCGATGCCGGCTGGTATGCGGAGGCGAGCGCCGACACGCCGGACCTGCTCGAAATCGCGCTCGACAAGCCGGAATACGTGCCGGGCGAGAGCATGACGGTCGCCGTGACCGCGCGCACCGCCGGCAAGGTCACGCTCAACGTGATCGGCGACCGCCTCGTCTCCACGGTCACGCAGGACGTGGCCGCCGGCACGGCGCGACTGCGCGTGCCGGTGGGCAACGACTGGGGTACCGGCGCCTATCTGATGGCGACGCTGCGCCGTCCACTCGACAGCAAGGCCGAGCGCATGCCCGGGCGCGCCATCGGCGTGCAGTGGTTCTCGATCAATCGCAAGGCGCGCACGCTGGCGCTCGACATGCGGCTGCCGCCGCTGCTGCGCCCGAACAGCGCGCTGCGCATCCCTGTCACCGTCGGCGGGCTGAACCGCGGCGAGGAGGCACGCATCGTCGTGGCCGCGGTCGATGTCGGCATCCTCAACCTCACCGCCTACAAGCCGCCCGCGCCCGACGACTACTATCTCGGCCAGCGCCGGCTCACGACCGACATCCGCGACCTGTACGGTCAGCTGATCGACGGGATGCAGGGCACGCGCGGCCAGATCAGGACCGGCGGCGACGCCGGCGCCGTCGAGCTGCAAGGCTCGCCGCCGGCCCAGAAGCCGCTTGCGCTCTATTCCGGTATCGTCACCGTCAAGCCCGACGGCACGGCCGAGGTGGTGTTCGACATTCCGGATTTTGCCGGCACCGCGCGCGTGATGGCCGTCGCCTGGTCGCGGGACAAGGTCGGCCGCGCCGTCGGCGACGTCACGATCCGCGATCCGGTCGTGCTCACGGCGACGCTGCCGCGGTTCCTCCGCAACGGCGACCGCGGCGCCATGCATCTCGACCTCGACAATGTCGCCGGGCCAGCCGGCGACTACCGGCTCGAGGTGAGGGGCGAAGGCGTCGACGTCGTCGGCAGCGCCGGGCCGCAGACGCTGCGGCTCGCCGCCAGTCAGCGCAGCTCCGTCACCGTGCCCTTGTCGGCCGGCGCAGCCGGCGATGCCGGCGTGACCGTGCGCATCAGCGGGCCCGGCAACTTCGTGCTCGAGCGCAGCTATGCGCTCGCGGCAAGGCCTGCGACCCAGATCCTCGCCCGCCGCACGGTCAAGCCCCTCGCCAGGGGCGAAAGCCTCACGCTCTCGAATGATCTGTTCGCCGACCTCGTGCCGGGCAGCGCGAGCGTGGCGGTCTCGGTCGGGGTCTCGACCGCGCTCGATGCGGCGGCGCTGCTCGCCGCGCTCGACCGCTATCCCTTCGGCTGCTCGGAGCAGATCGCCAGCCGCGCATTGCCGCTGCTCTACGTCAACGATCTCGCGAGCACGGCCCACCTGGCGCTCGACGCCGCTGCCGACCAGCGCATCCGCGACTCGATCGATCGGCTTCTGGCGCGACAGGGCTCGAACGGGTCGTTCGGGCTGTGGTCCGCCGGCGGCGACGACCTCTGGCTCGACGCCTATGTCACCGATTTCCTCACCCGCGCCCGCGAGCGCGGCTTCGCCGTGCCCGACGTCGCCTTCAAGCTGGCGCTCGACCGGCTGCGCAACTTCGTCGGCAACGCCGAGGATCCGTCCAAGGACGGCGGGCGCAACCTCGCCTATGCGCTCTACGTGCTGGCGCGCAACGGCGCGGCCCCGGTCGGGGATCTGCGCTACTTCGCCGACAGCAAGCTCGACGCGATCGCCACGCCGATCGCCAAGGCGCAGATCGCCGCGGCGCTGGGCATGCTCGGCGATCGCGCGCGGGCCGAACGCGTGTATGCCGCGGCG
>JBAUOM010000561.1:0-24709 GCA_049579765.1 Xanthobacteraceae bacterium | reverse complement strand
CCACGGTCTTGGCGGTGAAACGCATCAGCCGCAGGATTTTCGGCAACCGGCGCGGAATGGCGCTGAATCCGATGATCGGCAGATCGTCGATCGAGTACAGGCTCGCGACCCCTTCGGCCGCCATTTCACGCCCGCCCACTCCGGCGAAACGTACCCGCCCGGCGGTCCGCTCCCGCAGTGCCCGCATCAGCGCGGCGCCGAGCCGGTCGCCCGATTCTTCCCCGGCGACGAGGAAGACATCGAGCATCTCGGAGCGGCGCGTGGGCTGGACTGGCGCGTTCATCGCCCCGCCGCCCTGTCGCGTACTCCGAACACGAACAGCCGCTCGCGGTCGGCAACCTCGGTGACGCGGGCGGCCTCGGCGACCACGGTGCTGCCGGCGATGACGGCGATGCCCGCGAGTCCTGCGCGGGCGGCGCCTTCGACGGTCTGTGGGCCGATCGAAGGCAAGTCGAAACGCCGATCCTGGTCGCGTTTCGCGGCCTTGATCAGCACGCCGCGCCCCGGCGCTGGGGCTATTCGCCCGCTGCAGCGAAGCTCCCTCACGCGCGCAAGCATCTGGTCGGTTCCTTCCGCTGCTTCGGTCGCAACCACGCGAGCATCGGCCACGACGACCGCCTGGCCGACGTCGAACGGACTGATCGCGTCGAGCAACTCCATTCCCCTCGCGATGTCGCTATGGTCGCGCTCATGCGGGCGCTCGCGGCCGAGCGAGCCCTCCGGCATCAGGATCTCGGGTGCGACCTGATGCGCCCCGACCAGCCGGAAGCCGTGTTCCTCGAAAATGCCGGCGACCCCTTTGAGCAGATGATCGTCCCCGCCGCGAAAGATCCGCAACACGCGCGGCAGCAGCCTGAGCGTCCTGAAATCCGGCCTGATCTGCCAAATCGCCGGTCGCACCATTGATCCGATGAAGACAACATCCCGGCAGCCCTCACGATGGGCGATGCGGCAGAACCAGCCGAATTGTCCGAATGCAGCCCAGTGATGCGGATAGGCTGCAACACGCGGCGGGTCTGCCCAGCCGCGAATGGCGAACAGCACGACGCGGCGCCCCCGCTTGCTTACCGCGTCGGCGACGGCAAACGGCAGGCTTCCGCCGCCGCAAATGATCGCCAGCGGCCCGTCTTCCGCCGTTGCGGCCGCCGCCTCGCTCATGACCCCTCTTGAGCCGGCGCCCGACGGATGGCCATCGTCAATGGTCGCGTGCCGGAGCGGATGAAGGCAACCACCTTGGCGACGAGCGGATCGCTGCCGCTCTGCGCCGCTAGCCGATCGAGCCGCTGGCGAAAGGTGCCGGCGCCGAAGAACATCGCCTGATAGGCCCGCCGCAGCCGGTGGATGTCGGCCTTCCCGCAGCCGCGGCGCCGCATGCCGACGACGTTGAGACCGATCAAATCGGCGAGCGGGCCCTGGACCAGGCCGAACGGAATTACATCGGCGCGCACCCCGCTCAGGCCAACCACCATTGCACCTTCCCCGACACGCACGAACTGCCGCACCGCGGCCTGACCGCCGAACACGGCGAAATCTCCAACGGTCACGTGACCGCCGAGCACCACGTTATTGGCAAAGGTTACATCGCTGCCGACCCGGCAGTCGTGGCCAACATGCGAACCGACCATCAGCCAGCAACGATCTCCCACTTCGGTAACGCCGCGGTCTTCCTCCGTGCCGGTGTTGATGGTCACGCCTTCGCGGATATCGCAGTCGGCACCGATCACGAGACGCGTCGGGCCGCCGCGGTACTTGATGGACTGCGGCGGCGTTCCCAACGAGGCAAACGGGTAGATCGCGGTTCGCGGCCCGATCGTCGTGTGTCCGGCGACGTGAACGTGCGCGATGAGCCGGGAGTCGTCGCCGATCACGACATGCGGACCGATGACGCAATAGGGACCGATCGACACGTTCTTCCCGATCACCGCCCCCGATTCGACTCGGGCGGTCGGATCGATTGCGGCCATCGCCGACCTCACGCAACCATTGCGCCGACCTCGGCCTCGGCGACCACCTGTCCGGCAACCTTCGCCTCGCCGCGAAACCACCACATGTTCTTTTTGCGCGCCATTTTTGCCACGTGGTATTCGACCGTGTCGCCGGGCACCACCGGTTTGCGAAATTTCGCCTTGTCGATGGTCAGGAAATAGACGTGCCTGGGTATGTCGCCGGTCATCTGCGCGAGAACGCAGAGCGCGCCGGCGGTCTGCGCCATGCCTTCGATCAGCAGCACGCCGGGAAACACCGGATTCCCGGGAAAATGCCCGAGGAACTGAGGCTCGTTGATGGTGACATTCTTGATTCCGATAGCCGATTCATCGCCTCGCATGCTGACGATGCGGTCGACCATCAAGAACGGATAGCGGTGTGGGAGTGCCTTGAGAATCGCCGCGATATCGGCCGCCTCGAGCGTGGTCGCAACCTCGTTCATCGGTCTCGCCCATTGTCGTCGGGGCCGCCCTGCCCCGGCCTGTCGTCGAGACTGCCCTGATCGCTGTCCCGAGCCGTAGCGTCCTCCCTCACCCATCGATGCAGCGTCATCAAGCTGCGAAGAAACTCCCGGCCGCGCATGGCCGGGTAGCCGAACCACTTTTCTCCCGGCGGCACATCGGAGATCACGCCGCTCTTCGCACCGATGACCGCGCCTTCGCCGATAGTCACGTTGTCCGGAAGCCCGACCTGTCCGGCCAGAATGACGTGATCCTCGATGACGACACTGCCGGAGATGCCGCATTGCGAGACAATGATGCAATGGCGGCCGATCGAGACATTGTGTCCGATCTGCACGAGGTTGTCGATCTTGGTGCCCTCACCGATCACGGTGTCGCGGTTGGCGCCGCGGTCGATGGTGGTTCCGGCTCCGATCTCCACGTCGTCCTGCAAAATGACCCGACCGACCTGAAGAACCTTGCGGTGTCCGCCCGCGCCCATCACGTAGCCGAAGCCATCCTGCCCGATGGCACAGCCGGGGTGCACGACCACGCGATCGCCGATCAGGCTGTTGGCTATCGAGGCATTGGCCCCGATCGCGCATTGCCGACCAATGCGCACCTTGGGTCCGATGACCGCGCCGGCGCCGATCACCGTGCCGGTTCCGATCTCGGCCCGGGGTCCGATGACGCAGCCGGGGTCCGCGGTCACGCCGCTTTCGAGGCGCGCACTCGGATGGATGAAGGCTCCCGCCGCCCCGCCGCCTGCCGCGAACAAGGAAGACGGGCGCAGCGCGTCCGGAAACAGGGTCCGCGTCACGTCGACGAAGGCGCGATAGGGCTCGGCGACACAGAGCACGCTGACATGCGCGGGAGCGCGGCCGGTGTAACGTTCGGCTGTCAGGCAGGCACCGGCGCTGCTGTCCGACAATTGCGCCACATATCTCGCTTTATCCAGGAACGTGAGGTCGTCGGGAGCGGCGCGGTCGAGCGCTGCGATCCCGGTGATGCGGCGATCAAGATCGGCCCCGGGTCGCGGAGCAGCGCCCGTGAGGGCGGCGATTTCGCGCACGGTAAGCCCCGGTCCCCGATCAAAGAAGAAGGGCTCCGTCATGCCGTTCCCGCTAGCGCGTGATCCCGAAAAGTGGAAACCGGTTTTCGGAAAAGATCACGCGCAAAACAAAAACTTGGAGCGGGATGATGAATCGAAGAGAAATCATCCCGCTCTAGTGGTCCGATTCCGAAGTTCGTCAGCACTCGCGGCACGTTCAGATACGAACTTCGGAATCTAAGGACCACTGGCAACTCTACAATTCTAGTGCCCCCTTTTGAACCTCAAGTTTGCGATCGCATTTTGCCGCACGGTGTGCGCGAACTTCGGGTTCGGGGCACGGGCCCGGACGGCCGTTAGAATTTCGTCCCGCCACCGAAGCGGAACTGCTGGACCCGGTCGTACGGTTCCTTCGTCAGCGGGAATGCATAATCGAACCGGAGCGGGCCGAACGGCGAATCCCAGATCAATCCCACGCCGACCGAGGTGCGGACATGCATCGCATTGTCGATCGGGCACGGCGGCGTCGAACAGATTGATCCCGAGATGACCTCGCCTGTGACGGGCCAGCTGGTGGGGCCAACGTAGTCCCAGAGCGAGCCGGCATCGGCAAAGGCTGCGAGCTTCATGCCCGCGTCCTTGGGCAGGAAGTAGAGGGGTGTCTGCAACTCGAGGCTTGCGCCCCAATAGTAGCTGCCGCCGAGCGCATCGCCATAGACGCCGGTAAACGGCAACTGCGTGAGATCGCGTGGACCAATGCCCGCTGGCGCAAATCCGCGCACGAGGTTCGGACCCATCTGGAAGTGGTCGAGCATCCGCAGACCGCCATCCCATCCCGAAATCTGTCCGCCCTGCAAATGCATGAGCCCGATCACGTCGGACACCACCTCGTGGTAGCCCCAGAGATCCCCGGAGGTACGAATGAACTTCACGTCGCCTCCGACGCCGGCGAAATCCTGCCGGAACTCGGCCAATATGCCCTGAGTGGGATTGCGGGTATTGTCGAGCGAATTGTGCGAAAGCGTGTAGCCGATCAGTGAGGTGAGGACCGGCCCCCCAGCCAGCTCACGCTTCACCGCAAGCGATGCTTCCCCGTCCACATAGCAGTTCGCGATTCCGCCATATCCCGGCGGCGGAGTGAGGAACGGCGTCGTGCCCACCTTGTCGGGGGTCGGGAAAGTGTTCACGAAATCCGGATTGATGTTGTTGCAGTTCATCAAATTGGGCGGCAGCTCGACTCTCTGCTGATAGAGCGAGTACCTCACCTGCAGACCGAGATCCTCGCGCAGTTGAAAGCCGAGCCTCGTGCCGAAGCCGAGCGTCTGGGTCTGGTAGGAGACGTAGCTCGTTGGATTTTGCTGCTTGTAGAACAGGTCAAGGCCGAATGCCACGCGATATCCGAGGAAATAGGGATCCACGTAGGATATCTGGGCGCCCCGGGTATACTGGCCATACTGCACCGCGATCTTCCCGAACAGGCCGCGCCCGAGCAGATTGCGCTCCGCGACGCTGACCTCGCCGATAAATCCGTCCGCGGTCGAGTAGCCTCCCGAGACCGAGAACTCACCGGTCGATTGCTCCTCCACGTCGACGTTGAGAATGATGCGGTCGGGCGCCGACCCCTGCTCGGTCGATACCTTCACGCTCTTGAAATAAGCAAGGTTCTTCAATCGTCGCTCGGCGCGATTGACGAGGGCCCGATTGTAGGCGTCGCCTTCGGCAAGGTCGAATTCGCGCCGAATCACGTAATCGCGCGTGCGGGTGTTGCCGCGGACGTTGATGCGCTCGATGTAGGTGCGCGGTCCCTCGTCGACCGCGAAGATCAGGTTGACGGTCCGCGTTTGCGGGTCGCGGATGGCGCGCGGGCGAACGGTCGCAAAGGCGAAGCCTCGCTTGGCTGCCTCGATCGTCATGTCCTCGACGGACTTCTCGACCGCCTCGGCGTTATAGACGTCACCCGGATAGGCCCGCAGCCTCGACCGCAACAGCGCCGGATCGAGCAATCGGATCGTCGACACCACGTCGACCGTCCCGAAGCGGTATTGCTCGCCCTCCTCGATCGTGAAGGTGATCACGAATCCCCGCAGATTGGGGTCGTATTCGCCGACCGCGGAGACGATGCGCACGTCGATATAGCCGTGCTTGAGATAGAATCGCCGCAACAGCTCGCGGTCGGCCTCGACCCGGTCCGGATCGTAAATGTCGGCGGTCTGCAGGAAGGCGAGAAGTCCGGTCGTGGAGGTCTTGATCACGTCCTTGAGGCGATAGGACGAGTAGGCACGATTGCCGATGAACACGATGGACTTGACGCCGGTCTTCGCACCTTCGCTGACTTCGAAGACGAGATCGACGCGATTGTTCGGAAGTTCGATGATCTTCGGCTCGATGCGAACATCGAAGCGACCGCCGCGGCGATAAACATCCACCAAGCGGGCCGTGTCCGCTTGCACCACGGGACGCGAAAGCGTCCCGCGCTCCTTTGATTGGATTTCGGCCTTGAGCTGTTCGTCCTTGACCTTCTTGTTGCCCTCGAACGCAATGCGGTTGATGACTGGGTTCTCGACCACCGTGATGGTCAACCGTCCGCCCGCGACAGTGGGCTTGACATCCTGGAACAGGCCGGTGGCGTAAAGCGCCTTCACGCCCTCGTCGACCTGAAATGCGTCAAGCCGGCCGTTCGGCCCCGGCTTGAAATAGGATCGGATCGTGTCGGCTTCGACGCGCTGGTTGCCCTGGACCACGATCGAACTGACGGAGAGGCCCTGGGCATAGGCCGGCCGTGCCGTGAGCGACACGACCCCTACACTCGACAATATCCCCCCGAGGACAAGGCAGGCGATGCCGAGTCCCCGAACGACCCACCGACTAAATTTCATTCCCCACGCGCCCTTTGTCGTCCCCTTTGGGCCTCCTGCCGACGGCAGATGCCCACGAGAAAGGTCGTCACTACCCCCGAAAATGCCCGCACCAGCGACGCGCTTGTACAGGCTTTTTCCCGATGTGCAACCGAGTCTTTCCCCCGACTACCCTTTTACACTCCGAACGTTGCAACCTTCCTACGATGCCGTCCATTGAGCGGCGAGATGCAGGATATCGTTATAAGTTGCAAAGATCATCAACATTACAACTATAGCGAGACCGATCCGGAATCCCATCTCCTGCGCGCGTTCTGAGAGCGGCCGACCTCTCGCCGCTTCGATCGCATAGAACAAAAGATGGCCGCCATCGAGCAGCGGCACCGGAAACAGATTGAGCAGGCCGATCGAAACCGACAGCACCGCGGTCAGGCTGAACAGTGACGCAAAGCCCTCCGTCGCTACCTGGCCCGAGACTTGAGCGATCCGAATCGGGCCTCCCAGCTGGTCGGCCGGCTCGCGGCCGGAGATCACGCCGCCGATATAAGACAGCGTGCGGTCGACCACGAACCATGTCTTCTCCACGCCCAGTTCGAGCGCCTTGAGCGGCCCGACCGGTTGGAAGCGGGTATCCTCCGGCGAGGGCGAGCGGGTAATGCCGAGGACGCCGATTCGATGTACGTTGCCGAAGCGGTCCTTGGATTCCTTGAGGGCCGGGACCGCCTTGAGCGTCACATGCGTGCCGCCGCGATCGACCTCGAAGGTCAGCGGCTCGCCCGCGCTCGTGCTGACGATCTGCTGCATGTCGGGAAAGCTTTCGATCGCACGCCCGTCAATGGTCAGCACCAAGTCTCCCGGGCGGAAGCCGGCCGCCTCCGCGGCGCTGCCGGGCTGCACGGCGTCGACCCGCGGCGAGGTGCTCGGCTTCCCAAACACCATGAAGAGAGCCGCGAAAATGGCGACGGCGAGTACGAAATTTGCCATCGGACCCGCCACCACGACGGCCGCCCGTGATCGCACGGGCTGATGCACGAAGCTGTGCCGGCGCTCCTCCTCCGTCATGGCTGCAAGTGCCGCCTGATCGGGAACGCTCGCCGCGTTGTCGTCGCCGAAAAATTTCACATACCCACCAAGTGGAATAGCGGAAAGCTGCCAGCGTGTCCCGCGGCGATCGTTGAACCCAAAGAGCTCCGGCCCGAACCCGATCGAGAACACCAGCACCCGGACGCCGCACCAGCGCGCGACCAGGAAATGGCCGAGCTCGTGGAAGAACACCACGAGGGTCAGAACGAACAGGAAGGGAACGAGGTACCCGAGCACGCCGCCTCCCAGCGCGTTGATCCCAGACAAAAAATCGAAATTCATCCGTTTCCAGTCCCTGCCCAGCCCGAGCCACCCTCCGAACCGAACCCTCTACGACGCCTTTGCGGCAATTTCGGGCAAGAGTTCGCGCGCCAACAATCGCGTATTATGGTCAACAGATAGTGCTTCCTCCACGCTTTGCGGCTCCGCGGTCCAGTTTCGGGACAGGGCAGCATCGAGGGTCGCCTCGACCAGCGCGGCTATCCCGGCAAAGTGCAGTCGGCGGGCGAGAAACTCGCTGACCGCTACCTCGTTGGCGGCGTTGAGCACGGTCGGGGCCGCACCTCCCGCCTCGAGCGCGCGGCGAGCGAGCCCCAGGGCCGGAAAGCGCGCGAGGTCGGGCTCCTCGAAGGTCAAGGTTGCCGCGCGGGCGAGATCGAGTCGCGGCGCCGGGCCCGGCATGCGCTCGGGCCAAGCAAGACAATATGCGATCGGAATGCGCATGTCTGGGCTTCCCAGCTGCGCAATGAGCGAGCCATCGCAGAATTCGACCAGGCTGTGCACGATCGATTGCGGGTGCACCAAGACGTCGATCTGCGTTGGTGCCAGTGCGAAAAGGTGATGCGCCTCGATGAGTTCCAGCCCCTTGTTCATGAGGGTGGCCGAATCGATCGTGACTTTCGCGCCCATGGACCAATTGGGATGCTTGAGGGCCTGTTCGACCGTCGCCGACCTCACCGTCTCCGCGCTGGCGGTTCGGAACGGGCCTCCGGAGGCGGTGAGAATGACGCGGCGCACATCCTCGCGCCGGCTTCCGCTCATGGCTTGGAACAGCGCGTTGTGCTCGGAATCGACCGGCAATACCGTCGCGCCCGAGGCCGCCGCCCGCCGCATGAACAGGCCGCCCGCGCAGACCAGGGTTTCTTTGTTGGCGAGCGCCACGATCGCCCCGCGCTCGGCCGCGGCGAGCGTGGGCTTGAGCCCCGCCGCGCCGGTGATTGCTCCTATCACCCATTCGGCGGGGCGCTGGGCCGCCTCGACCAGTCCGCTCTCGCCGGCACCCGCCGCTATCCCGGTGCCGAACAGTGCGCCTTTGAGCTCCCCGTAAGCGGCAGGGTCGCCGACCGCGGCATAGCGCGCGCCGAGCTCGCGTGCCGCTGCCGCAAGCGCGCCGGCGCTCTTATTCGCGCTCACGGCCTCGACCCGAAAGCGCTTGCGCTCGCGCTTGAGCAGGTCGATGGTGCTGGCACCGATCGAACCGGTGGCGCCGAGGAGCGTCACCGTGCGCTCGCGCGGCGCTGGCGCCAACTGATCGAAGGCAACGCGCGAGGTATCGGGTTTCATCGACCTCACCATACCAGCAGACCTCGCCCCGGTGCCTCGAAGCCGCCGCGCGCCAGACCGATCAACGCCGCGGCGACGCTCGCAGTGACGAAGCCGTCGAGGCGATCCATCAGCCCGCCATGTCCAGGTATGAGATGGCTCGAATCCTTGGCGCCGAACCTGCGCTTGAGGAAGGACTCAAACAGATCGCCGCCCTGCGCGGACACCGACAGGACGACCGCAAGCATGGCGATTGCGAACCATCCGGCAAGGGCCGCTGCCGCGGCCAGCATAACCGCCACGACGACCGCGGCCAGCGTGCCGCCGAGCGCGCCCGACCAAGTCTTGTTCGGGCTCACCTGCGGCAGGAGCTTGGGCCCGCCGGCCGCGCGCCCCACGAAATAGGCGACGGTGTCGGTCGTCCACACCACGGTGAACAGAAAAATCACGGCAAGGAATCCGTGTTCGCCATCGGAGCGCAGCACGATCGGCGCCACCCCGAGCGCGCCCGCATACGGAATCCCGGCCGCGACCCAGATCCGTCGTTCGGCCGGCGCCAGCGACGCAGCAGCGAGCGTGCCGATTGCCAGCACGATGACGGACGCCAGAACGAGCCCGCCAGCCACGAGGGCGAGCGCGAGCGCCAGTGATATCGCGCCCGTCATCAGCGCGAATCGCCGATCGGCTCCGGCCACCAACGACGTCCACTCCCACAGTACACCCATGGCCGCGACGCCCCAGACGACGGCAAAGGGCCAGCGGCCCAGATAGGCCGTCGCGATCGCGAGCGGCACGAGCACGACTGCTGAACAAACGCGCAGCGCAAGCTCGCTGCCACGAGGTCCGAAAGTCCGCCACAGATGGTCCGCACCTGCCACGGATCAGGATCCAGTGCGCACGATCAGGCCGCCGAAACGACGTTCGCGCCGGTGATACTCGGTGATTGCGCCTTCGAGCGCCGCGCGGTCGAAATCGGGCCAGTAGGTCGGCACGAACACGAGCTCGCTATAGGCTGCCTGCCACAGCAGGAAATTGGACAGCCGCTGCTCGCCGCTGGTGCGGATGATGAGGTCGGGATCGGGCAGGTCCGGGGCATCGAGATAGGTCGCGAGATTGTCGGCCGTGATGGCGCTCACCGCCAAATTCCCGGCCGCCACGGCCGCCGCCATGCGGCGGGCCGCGCGCGCAATTTCCTGGCGCGCACCGTAATTGAAGGCGACGACCAGGACGAGCTTTTCGTTGTTTTTGGTCAATTCCTCGGCTTCGTCGAGCAGCCGGCGGATGTCGGCGTCGAGGCTCTCACGCTCGCCGATGACGCGCACGCGCACGCCTTCGCGGTGAAGATCCGCGAGATCGTGGCGAATGAACCGGCGCAGCAGCGCCATCAGCTCGCGGATCTCGGTGAGGGGTCTCGACCAATTCTCCGCGCTGAACGAAAAAATGGTCAAGAAACCGATGCCCAGATCGCCGGCGGCCCGCACCGTGCGGCGTAGCGCCTCGACTCCGCGGCGATGGCCTTCCCCGCGCGGCAAGCCGCGTGCGGCGGCCCAACGTCCGTTGCCGTCCATGATGATGGCAACATGTCGCGGCACGGCGAAACCGCCGATTCCGGCTGCGCGCAGCGGCTCGGTCTTCGACATCCCGCTTTCCCTCACACGGTGAGGATTTCCTTTTCCTTTGTGGCCAGCATCCTGTCGATTTCGGTGATGGCCTCGTCCGTAGCCTTCTGCACCTGCTCGGACGAGCGCTTGCCATCGTCTTCGCTGATCTTGTGATCCTTTTCGAGCCTCTTGAGGACGTCAAGGCCGTCGCGCCGGACGTGACGCACCGCCACTCGCGCGGCTTCGGCATATTTGTGCGCGACCTTGACCAATTCCCTGCGCCGCTCCTCATTGAGCTCGGGGATGCGCAGCCGCAGCACTTGGCCTTCCGTCGACGGAGCGAGGCCGAGATTCGAGGCCGCAATGGCCTTTTCCACGGCGTGCACCATCGATCTGTCCCAGACCTGTACCGAAATGAGCCGCGGCTCGGGTACGCTGACGGTGGCGACCTGGTTGAGCGGCATGTGGGTGCCGTAGGCCTCGACCTGTACCGGCTCGAGCAGGCTCGCCGACGCTCGCCCGGTGCGCAGCCCGCCCAACTCCTGCTTCAACAACTGGATTGCGCCCTGCATGCGGCGCTTGAGCTCGTTCATGTCGTGCGTCGGGTTTGCCATGGCGACCCTCGAATACGTTGGCCGCTCCTGCGAGCGTGCCGCCTGCGTGCGGCGGTTGGCGACCTGCGCAACCGCCTCAATTGCCGACGACGGTCGCGCGCGCATCCCCGCGCAATACCGCCGCGATCGCTCCCTTTTCGCGGATCGAGAACACGATGATAGGCATCCGGTTTTCCCGGGCAAGCGCGAAGGCGGTGGTATCCATCACTTTCAGATTGCGCTCTATCGCCTCTTGATGGGTCAAACGGTCGAAGCGTTGCGCGCCTTTGTCCTTCTTCGGATCGGCGCTGTAGACCCCATCGACATCGGTGGCCTTGAGCACCGCATCGGCGCCGATCTCGGCCGCCCGCAGGACGGCCGTAGTATCGGTGGTGAAGAACGGATTGCCGGTGCCCGCCGCGAGCAGGACCATCCGCCCTTTCTCGAGATGGCGAAGCGCCCGCGGTCGCTCGTAAGTCTCGCAGATTTCCGGCATCGCCAGCGCCGACATCGTGCGGGCCGCGATCCCCGCTTGTGCGATGGCGGACTCCAGCGCCAGCGCGTTCATGACGGTTGCAAGGATGCCCATCATGTCGGCGGTCACGCGCGGAATGCCGGTCGCCGATACCTTGACGCCGCGAAAGATATTGCCGCCGCCGACCACGACCGCGATCGCCACGCCCTGTCGCTGGGCCGCGACGAGGTCGGCCGCGATACGCTCGAGCGTTGGCTGGTGGATGCCGAAGCTGCCCGGGCCCATGAGCGCCTCGCCGGAGACCTTCACCACGACGCGCCGGTAGACGGGTTCTGTCACGGCAGCTCCTGCAACCAATCGCCCGCGCGCGGCTCCGGGGGACCTATCGCGAAGGGGGATTGTGTGCCGCTAGGTGAGGCTCAGTTCGATTTGACCAGGGCCGCGACCTCGCCGCCGAAGTCGCTGTCCGGCCGCTCGATACCCTCGCCCAGCGCGTAGCGCACAAACCCGCTGATCTTGGTCGGCGCCCCGACCTTGCCCTCCGCCTCCCTGATCGCCTGGGAAACGCTCTTGTCCGGCTCGTGGATGAAGGCCTGGTCGAGCAGACAGACCTCCTTGTGGAAGGTCTTGAGCCCGGATTCGACGATCTTGTCGATGACATTCGCGGGCTTTCCCTGCGCCTTGAACTTGTCCGCGAGCACCTCCTTCTCGCGCCGGACGACGTCCGGGTCGAGGCCGGAGGGGTCGACGGCCTGCGGATTGGAGGCGGCGACGTGCATCGCGAGCATGCGGCCGAACCGCTTGAGTTCGTCGCTCTTTCCGGTCGACTCCAGTGCCACCAACACTCCGATCTTGCCGAGACCTTCTTCGACGGAATTGTGGACATAGCTTCCGATCACGCCGCTCCCGACCGACAACGAGGAAGCGCGCCGCAGCGACATGTTCTCGCCGATCTTGGCGATCGTGTCGGCGATGGCGTCCGCCATGGTAATGTCTCCGACTTTCGCCGCCTTGATCTTCTCGAGTTCGGGCCCGACCGCGAGCGCCACGTTCGCGATCATCTTCACCAAACCCTGGAACAGATCGTTGCGGGCCACGAAATCGGTCTCGGAATTGACCTCGACCAGGACGCCTTTCGAGCCCGCGACTGCGAGGCCGATGAGACCCTCGGCGGCGACGCGGCCGGCCTTCTTGGCGGCCTTGGCAAGCCCCTTCTTGCGCAGCAAGTCGACGGCGTTCTCCATCGCACCGCCGGTTTCCTGCAGCGCGGCCTTGCAGTCCATCATGCCGGCGCCGGTGCGCTCGCGCAGTTCCTTCACCATTTGCGCGGTGATGTTGGTCATGTCGTTGTCCTTCTCATCCCGGCCGGTCGCATGGAGCATCCGACTCTCCGACCGCTACCGTGCCCGCGCCCGCTTTCGCGCGAGGTAACAGAAGCTCAAGGTGCGCCGGCCGGGCGTCTGTTGCCGACGTCGGGTGGTCCGGCCGCGTTGACGCACCGCATCACTCCGCGGTCAATTCCTTCGATTGCGCGATCCAGCCTTCCACCCGGGCCGGCAATCCCACCTCCTCGCCGATCGTGCGGGCGGCATCGGGCCCGAGCCCCGCGATCTGCCAATAGTGGAATATGCCGAGATCATTGAGCTTCTTTTCGATCGCGGGCGAGACATGGTGGAGCTTCGTGAGGTCGTCGGCGACGCCGCGCGGGCCGGAAAGCACTTCGTAACCCGGACCGTCGGCCGGCGCCGGCAGCTCTTCCGAAACCGGCTCGGCCGCCGCTCCGACGTCGACGCCGACCTCGCCTTGAGCTCGCGAAATACCATCGATCGCGGCTTTCGCTATGAGATCGCAATAGAGCGTGATGGCGCGGCTCGCGTCGTCGTTGCCGGGCACGACATAGGTGATGCCGTCCGGATCGCAATTGGTATCGACGATGGCGGCAACCGGTACGTTCAGGCGGCGCGCCTCCTTGATCGCGATGTCCTCTTTGTTGGTATCGATCACGAACAGGAGGTCCGGAAGCCCGCCCATGTCCTTGATGCCGCCGAGCGCGCGATCGAGCTTGTCGCGCTCGCGCTGAAGCGTGAGCCGCTCCTTCTTGGTGTATCCTTGGGCCTCGCCCGAGGCGAGCATCTCGTCGAGCTTGCGCAGGCGCGAGATCGACTGGGAGATCGTTTTCCAGTTGGTGAGCGTGCCCCCCAGCCAGCGAGAGTTTACGTAATACTGGGCCGACTTTTTGGCCGCGTCGGCAATGGCATCCTGCGCCTGACGCTTGGTGCCGACGAACAGGATGCGTCCGCCGTTGGCGACCGTATCGCTCACCGCTTGCAGCGCGCGGTGCATCATCGGCACGGATTGGGCCAGATCGATGATATGGATGTTGTTGCGGGTGCCGAAGATGAATTCGGACATCTTCGGGTTCCAGCGATGGGATTGATGACCGAAATGCACGCCAGCCTCCAAGAGCTGGCGCATGGAGAAGTCCGGAATCGTCATATGTCGTATTCTCCGGTTGAGCCGCCGCGGACCCGTGAGTTCTTCCGTCCTTGCGGTCGGAACGAACCACCGGATGGCTGTCGAGGCCGAGGTCCGCGTGTGAGGTTGCCGGCCTTATATAGGCATGAATCGGCCGGCGCAAGGATACCGGAAAGCACCGCCGGGTAGCGCAAGAGCTGCCCGGGGCAGGCCGCGCGATGAGTCCCGGCTCGCGATGACCCCCTCTCCTGGGAGGGCTTGCCGTGACGCCGACACCGCGACGCGGCGCGTGATCGGCGATCATCCGGGGCCGCCCGGTGCTGGGACTATACCGCCTCGACCGCCACCACGCCGGGCACCGCCTTGATCGCGCCGGCGATCTGGGGGGAGACCTTGAAACGGCCGGGAAGCTTCACCTCAACCTCGGTTCCCTCGCCCAGCATCAGCACGAGTGCGACCTCGCCGTTCTCCGCCGCGGGGCGACCCGGCCCTGATGCCGGGCCCTCGAGCCGCTTGGCCAAGCTCTCGATCGGCGCCTCGCCGCGCAGAAAGACGCGCAGGCCCTTGGACAGCCGGGCCGCCGCCTGATCAAGCGGCTCGACCATCTGGATGCGCGCGCGCACGTCGTCGCCTTGCAGCTCCGCCGACAACGTCAGCAGCACGGCCGCACCCGGCTCGAGCAGGTCGCGGAACTGCGCCAGTCCTTCGGAGAAGACGACGGCCTCGTAATGTCCGCTCGGGTCCGAAAGCCCGATGATGCCCATCTTGCTGCCGGTGCGGGTGCGCCGTTCGGTGCGCGCGACCACAGTGCCGGCGACCCGACCGAGGCTGGCACCGGCGCGCACCGCGCGCGCAAATTCGGCCCAGGACTGCACCCGCATGCGCTTGAGCGTCGCGGCATAGTCGTCGAGCGGATGACCCGTGAGGAAGAAACCGATCGCGTCGAATTCCTTTTGCAGCCGTTCGGCAGGAAGCCACGGCTCGCCGCCGCCGATTGCGAGCGGGGTGGGCGCCGACCCGGCGCCGAACAATTCCGATTGGCCTACGGCCACGGCGTCATGGACGCGCTGCGCCGCGGCGAGCATGGCGTCGGCAGCAGCGAACACGCGCGCGCGATTGTCGTCGAGCGCATCGAAGGCGCCGGCAGCAGCGAGACTTTCCAGCACGCGCTTGTTCACGGCGCGGGGACTGATGCGAGCCGCGAAATCGAAAAGATCGGCGAACGGCCGCTCCCCGCGTGCTTCGACGATGGCCTCGACCGCCTGGCGGCCGACGCCCTTGAGGGCGGCGAGCGCGTAGTGGATCGTGTCGCCGTCCACGTCGAAGGCGACACCCGAACGGTTGATCGAGGGCGGCTCGACCTTGACTCCGAGGCGCTCGGCCTCGGCGCGGAACTCCGAGAGCTTGTCGGTATTGCCGATATCGAGGGTCATGGACGCCGCGAGGAACTCGACCGGGTAGTTCGTCTTCATGTAGGCGGTCTGATAGGCGACGAGTGCGTAGGCCGCGGCGTGGCTCTTGTTGAAGCCGTAGTCGGCGAAACGCTCGAGCAGTTCGAAGATCGCCTCGGCCTGCCCGCGTTCCATGCCGCGCTCGACGCAGCCGGACACGAAACGGCTGCGCTGCTTCTGCATCTCGCTGCGGATTTTCTTGCCCATCGCGCGACGCAGCAGGTCGGCCTCGCCGAGCGAGTAGCCCGCCAGGAGTTGCGCGGCCTGCATCACCTGCTCCTGGTAGACGATGACGCCGAAGGTCTCGCGCAGGACCGGCTCCAGCTTGGGATGGATGTAATCGGGCTCTTCCATCCGATGCTTGCGCGCGCAATAGGTCGGGATATTGGCCATCGGACCCGGTCGGTAGAGCGCAACGAGCGCGATGATGTCCTCGAAGCGGTCCGGCCGCATGTCCAGCAGGGCGCGGCGCATGCCCTGACTTTCCAGTTGGAATATGCCCACCGCCTCGGCGCGGGCGAGCATGTCGTAGGTTTTTTCGTCGTCGAGCGGAATTGCCGCGAGATCGACCTCGATGCCGCGCTTGGCGAGCAGCGCCACCGCGGTTTGCAGCACGGTGAGCGTCTTGAGGCCGAGAAAGTCGAACTTCACCAGCCCCGCCTGCTCGACCCATTTCATGTTGAACTGGGTCACCGGCATGAGCGATTTCGGATCGCGGTAGAGCGGCACCATCTCGGTCAGCGGCCGCTCGCCGATGACGATGCCCGCGGCATGGGTCGAGGCGTGGCGGTGCAGGCCCTCGAGCTTCTGCGCGATGTCGAAGGCGCGCGCAACCACGGGATCGCTGTCGCGCGCCGCCCGCAGGCGCGGCTCGTCGTCGATGGCGCGTCCGAGCGTCACCGGGTTGAGCGGATTCTGGGGAACGAGCTTGCAGAACTTGTCGACCTGCCCGTACGGCATCTGCAGCACCCGTCCGACGTCGCGGAGCACGCCGCGCGCCTGCAAGGTGCCGAACGTGATGATCTGCGCCACCCGTTCGCGGCCGTAGCGCTCCTGCACGTAGCTGATGACCTCGTCGCGCCGATCCTGGCAGAAGTCGATGTCGAAATCGGGCATCGACACGCGTTCCGGATTGAGAAAACGCTCGAACAGGAGCCCGAAACGAATGGGATCGAGATCGGTGATGGTGAGCGCGTAGGAAACGAGCGAGCCCGCCCCGGAGCCGCGCCCCGGCCCCACGGGAATGCCTTGCGCCTTCGCCCACTGGATGAAGTCGGAAACGATGAGGAAGTAGCCGGGATATTTCATGCCTTCGATCACATTGAGCTCGAAGGCCAGGCGTTCGCGGTATTCCTCGACGGTGCGGCCGGGGGCAACGCCGTGAGTCCTGATCCGACTTTCGAGCCCCGCCTCGGCGCGCTTGCGCAACTCCGCCGCCTCGTCGAGCGCAGCTCCCTCGGCCCCGACCGAGAAGCGCGGCAGCATCGGCGCCTGCACCTGCGGCCGGAAGGCGCAACGCTGCGCGATCTCGACCGTCGACGCCACCGCCTCCGGGAGGTCCGCGAACAGTTCGGTCATTTCCACGCGCGTCTTGAAGCGGTGCTCGGGCGTGACCTGGCGCCGATCGGTCTCGGCCAACAGCCGGCCCTCGGCGATGCAAACGAGGGCGTCGTGGGCCTCGTAGTCCTCTCTCCTGGCAAAGAACGGTTCGTTGGCGGCGACGAGCGGGATGCCGCGCTCGTAGGCTAGCGCGATCAGCGCAGACTCGGCGACGCGCTCGGCCGAAGCGCCGTGACGCTGCAGCTCGATGTAGAAGCGGTCACCGAAGAGCCCCGTCAAGATCCCGCAGCGCGCGCTCGCCAGATCGCCCTGCCCGGCGAAGATCGCCGCGTCGAGCGGGCCGCCGGGGCCTCCGCTCAATGCGATCAGCCCGTCCGTCTCGCCCGCTAGCCAGGAGAGCTTGAGGTGCGGCGGCTCGTGCGGCGGCGTTTCGAGAAACGCACGCGAATTGAGCCGCATCAGGCTGCGGTACCCGTTCTCGCGCGCGGCCAGGAGAACGATGCGCGGGCGCGCCTGGATGGCGCCGTTGCCCGCCCGCGGGCCGCCATCCTGGTCGCCAAAGTCGAGCGCGAGCGCGCAGCCCACTATCGGCTGGATGCCCGCGGCCGCCATCTTCTCGGAGAATTCGAGGGCCCCGAACATGTTGTCGGTGTCGGTGAGCGCGAGCGCGGGTTGCCGGTCGGCTTTCGCAAGCTCGGCCAATCGTGCGATCGTCAACGCGCCCTCGAGCAGCGAATAGGACGAGTGCACATGCAGATGCACGAAGCCGGGCATTTCCACCCCTCACGATTCGCGATGCAAGCAAATGTGATGAGCGGTGCGGGCGCTGTCCACCGCGACGAGGGATTGCGAGCCGGCGAAGCGGCTTTTCCCCAGCCGCATCGGCCGCTCGCATCCGCCGGATGCGGGCCTTGCCGCCGTCGCCAATCCCGCCATCGCGGGGCGCGGGCTTCGATTGCGGGCTAAAGGTACCGCCGTGGACCGACCCTACAGTGCGGCGATGACCTGAGCCCAGATCGCGATCGTGCCCAAAAACAAGGCCAATGAGGTAAGTGTAGCGGCTTCTTCCACAACAGCACGAACCATGACGCGTCCCCTACTCAAGAACAGGACGAGAACATAGTTCATGTTCCGTTCACGAGTCAAGGGGGAATGAAGTACGCGGGCTTCCGAGGCGGCGGAGCGCCAACGCTGCCGGCTGCTGGCTGCTGGCTTCGCCGAATATCGCCGCGATCCGACGGACATCAGCCAAACAGCTCGTGCGCGACCGCGCGACGGCTTCAGAAAGAATGGCCCGGATCGCTCTATCGCCGTCGCGACCGCCCACCCTGGCCAGTGCTTTCGGTCCCTTTCTGGCCGCTGCCGAATTGCAGGTACCACGGGTTCTGGACGCAGGACGCGCCTGCCCCGCGCGCCGTCAGCATGCATTGTTCGTATGAGGTGAAGGCGCAACTCACACCCGTGGGCGGGTAGTCGACGCACCAGGGCCGGTAGGTCTCGGCGGTGGCCGGGCGGGGATCGATGGCCGCGACACTCGCGACCGCAAGCAGGGCGAAAGCGGCGTGGATCATTGTCATGGTTGATGCCTCCGCTGTCGGCCGCCCACCGGATTGAACCCCCGAGGACAGCCGGTATTCCGGCGCGGGTCGAGGCGCAACGCCGCCGTGCCGGCCGCTCAGGCGAGTTCCACCACCAGGCCCTCGCGGAGCGTGACGCGCCGGTCCATGCGCGCGGCAATGTCCATGTTGTGGGTGGCGACGACGACCGCAAGACCGGAGGCCTGCACCAGTTGGGTGAGCCCGGAGAACACGTGCTCGGAGGTACGGGGGTCGAGATTTCCGGTCGGCTCATCGGCCAGCAGGATGCGCGGCGCGTTGGCGACCGCGCGCGCGATCGCAACCCGCTGTTGCTCGCCGCCCGAAAGCTCTGCCGGCCGGTGCGTGAGGCGCTCCTTGAGGCCGAGATAGCCGAGCAGATCGGTCGCACGTCGAATGGCTTCGGCGCGCGACAGGCCCCGCACCATTTGCGGCATGACCACGTTCTCGATTGCGGAGAATTCCATCAGCAGGTGATGGAATTGATAGACGAAGCCGATCTCCGTGCGACGGATGCGCGTACGCTCTGCATCCGAGAGCTGGGAGGTGGGGATCTGGTCGATATAGACCTCGCCGCCGTCCGGCTGCTCGAGCAGGCCCGCGACGTGCAGGAGGGTCGATTTCCCCGCGCCGGACGGCGCCACCAATGCCACCGATTGCCCCGGCCAGATCGCGAGCTCGGCCCCTTTGAGGATTTCCAGCAGCACGTCTCCCTGGCGGTAATGCCGGTCGATCCCGTGCAGAAAAAGGATCGGAGGGTCTTCCGCGCTCGACTTGACGCCGCCTTCCGCGGCGGATTCGCGGTTGATCGTGTCACTCATAGCGCAACGCCTCGACCGGATCGAGGCGCGCCGCGCGCCAGGCCGGGTAGAGCGTCGCCAAGAGCGACAGCGCGAGCGCCATCACCACCACCGCCGTGGTCTCGCCGACATCGAGATCGGCCGGAAGCTTCGATAGAAAATACAGCTCGGGCGAGAACAACTCGGTGTTCGTCAGCCAGGAGAGGAAGCGGCGGATCGACTCGATGTTGAGGCACACCAGCAGCGCCAGCAAGAACCCGACGACGGTACCGACCACCCCGACCGAGGCACCGGTCATCATGAACACGCGCATGATCGCGCCCTGCGTGACGCCCATGGTGCGCAGGATTCCGATATCGCGGCCCTTGTCCTTCACCAGCATGATCAGGCCGGACGTGATGTTGAAGGCCGCGACGATCACGATGATGGTTAGGATCAGGAACATCACGTTGCGCTCGACTTGCAACGCATTGAAGAAGGTGGAGTTGCGCTGGCGCCAGTCCACCATGTAGATCGGCCGGCCGGCGGCGTCGGTGATCAACTTGCGGAAGCGGTCGATCTGGTCCGGCTGGTCGACATAGACCTCGATGGCCGTAACGTCGCCGGCGCGGTTGAAATAAGCCTGTGCCTCAGGCAACGGCATGAATACGAAGGCGGAGTCGTACTCCGACATCCCGACCTCGAAAACCGCCGCGACCTTGTAGGCTTTGATGCGGGGTGTCGTACCCATCGGGGTGACCGCCCCGCGCGGAGCAACCAGCGTCACGCTGTCGCCTACCCGCAGCGAGAGTTGATCGGCAAGACGCTTGCCGATCGCCACGCCCTGGCCGGCGTCGAAGCCTTCGAGCGTGCCCTGCCGGATGTTGTTGCCCAGGGAGGGAAGCTTGGCGAGGTCGGCGGCGCGCACGCCGCGTACCAGCACGCCGGAGGCATTGAACGGCGAGGACGCCAGCGCCTGTCCCTCGACGATCGGCGCGGCGAGGATGATCCCCTCCACGGTGGCGAGGCGGTCGGCCACCGGCTGCCAGTCGGTCAATGGCTGCTCCAGGGGCTGGATCAGGAGGTGCCCGTTCAGCCCCAAAATCTTGTCCAGCAGCTCCTTGCGGAAGCCGTTCATCACCGCCATCACGATGATCAGCGTGGCAACGCCGAGCATGATGCCGAGGAAGGAAAATCCGGCATTGACCGAGATGAATCCCTCCTGCCGCCGCGCCCGCAAATAGCGCAGCGAAAGCATCCATTCGAATGGGGCGAACGGGTGGGTTCCCCTGGGCTCGTTCATCGATGTGCTCCCCGCCCTTGATGTCACACGATTCTGGCCGTTTCGGGCCGTGCGGCGACCGCGAAATCCGCAGATTTCACGGGGTGAGCCGTTTGATCGCATCGGCCGGGCTCATCAACTCCCGGCTGCCGTCGGCGCGCCTCTTGACCTCCACCCTGCCCTCGGCCAGTCCCTTCGGCCCGACCAGGACCTGCCATGGGATGCCGATGAGGTCGGCGCTGGCGAATTTTGCGCCGGGACGCTGGTCGAGGTCATCATACAGCACGTCGACGCCGCTTGCCGTCAGCGCGCGGTAAAGCCCCTCGCACGCCGCATCGGTATCGGCGCCGCCCTGCTTGAGATTGAGGATCGCGACCCTGAACGGCGCCACCGCCTCGGGCCATTGGATGCCGGCGTCGTCGTGAAACGCCTCGATGATCGCACCGACCAGCCGCGACACGCCAACCCCATAGGAGCCGCCGTGCACCGGCCGCTCCACGCCGTCGGGTCCGGCCACCACGGCCTTCATCGCTTCGGAATACTTGGTCCCGAAATAGAAGATCTGCCCCACCTCGATGCCGCGGGTGTGCAGGCGCTTGTCCGCGGGCACCTCGCGCTCGAAGCGGGCGGGGTCGTGCACGTCCTCGGTCGAGGCATAGAGACCGGTCCACGGCCGGATATGGGGCGTCAGGTCCGCATCGTAATCGACGCTCTCGCCCGGAATGGGAAGATCGAGGACGTCGCTGTTGCAGAACACGCCGGATTCCCCGGTCTCCGCGAGAATGATGAACTCGTGCGACAGATCGCCGCCGATGGGCCCGGTTTCGGCCGCCATCGGAATGGCCTTGAGCCCCATGCGCGCGAAGGTGCGCAAATAGGCGACGAACATCTTGCTGTAGGACAGCCGCGCCGCGGCCTCGTCCAGATCGAAGGAATAGGCATCCTTCATCAGGAATTCGCGTCCGCGCATCACTCCGAAACGCGGGCGCTGCTCGTCGCGAAACTTCCACTGGATGTGATAGAGGATCTTCGGCAATTCGCGGTAGGAACGAGTGTAGGCGCGGAAGATCTCCGTGATCATGTCTTCGTTGGTCGGACCGTAGAGCATCTCGCGTTCATGCCGGTCCTTGATGCGCAGCATCTCCGGGCCGTAAGCATCGTAGCGTCCGCTCTCGCGCCAGAGTTCGGCCAGCTGCAGCGTGGGCATCAAGAGCTCGATTGCACCCGCGCGGTCCTGTTCCTCGCGCACGATGTGCTCGATCTTCTTGAGCACCCGAAAGCCCAGCGGCAGCCAGGCATAGATCCCCGCCGCCTCCTGCCGGATGAGCCCGGCGCGAAGCATGAGGCGGTGGGACGCGATCTCCGCCTCTTTGGGCGTTTCGCGCAGGATCGGCAGGAAATAGCGGGACAGGCGCATGGAGCCGAGAATCGCTTCCTACGAGACACCCGCCGAGTGAAACCGGATCGGCGGCAAAAAAACAAGGGCTATCAAGGCTTTCCGCCGGGCATCAGCGTTGCTTTGGGGATCCCCGTCCAACCTTATGGTGCGTTGCAAACTCGACGCGAGGAGATTTTTGCGCTGCGCCGCCGTCTTGGTTGGCTGCGCCGGTGCCTTAGTTTTCGGTGACAAAACAAGGAAGATCAGCTAGCGTTGAAACTGCGAGGTCAAGGAGCGCGGCGATCGCCTACGCCATTGGCCACGCGGTCCAAGTCTTGGGAGGACAAGCCGGCAGAAAGCCGCGGCCGTCTCGACCAATAACAGAAATTCGAGGCGTAAGCTAAGCTTAGGGTTCAGTGGATTTGCGTTTTCGGAGCAGGGTCTCGGCCCTGCTCGATTTTTTTGGCCGAGCCCCGGGTGTCGGCGGAGCTAGGCGCTCCCCTGTCGACCGGCGCAGATCGCGAAAACTTGTTCGAACCGGAACGGCGGTGCCGCCACTAAACGCAGGAGGTGGGTAATTCATCGCCGAGGAGGTAACCATGCGGACTATCGTCATCGTCGCGGCCACCCTGGCCACGCTGTCCTTGACCAGCATCCATGCGCGCGCCGAAGGATCGTGGTGTGCGTACTACACCAAGGGCGCCACGAATTGCGGCTTTCACAGCTATGCGCAGTGCATGGCAGACGTGACAGGAATCGGCGGTTCTTGCGCCCCCAACCCAGCCGTTCAGAGCTATAACCCGAACTACCAAGGCTCGCCTCGACGGGCGCGTTGACGGCAACAGCTAGTCTAGCGCGACGGAACGCCGAGCATCGCGGCGAGGTCGTCGAGCGCGACGAGATGATAGGTGTAGACGACGTACCATAGCGCGAAGACGAGAGTTGCCAGGCTCGTCGTCCAAACGAGCTTGCGCTTGAGCCTCGGGATCGCGGGGGCGCCGGGATCGCTGCCCGGCGCGATCGCCCCCTGTTCGTGCTGGCTGCGCACGCCCCAGGGAAGGACGGCGAACAGCACCACCCACCAGATGATGAAATAGATCGCCAGTGCGGTCACGAGCGACATGGCTCGCTCACCCGAGCAGAGCGCGCGTCACGCCTGCTCGATCTCGACCAACGTGCCGCAGAAGTCCTTCGGATGCAGGAACAGCACCGGCTTGCCGTGGGCGCCGGGCATCGCCTCGCCGTCCCCGAGCACCCGCGCGCCCTGAGCCATGAGCTTGTCGCGCGCGGCACGGACATCCTCGACCTCGTAGCAGACGTGATGGATGCCGCCGTCCGGATTGCGTTCGAGAAATTTCGCGATCGGAGAGCTCTCACCGAGCGGCTCCAGAAGCTCGATCTTGGTGTTCGGCAGCGTGATGAAGACCGTGGTCACGCCGTGCTCGGGCTGCGGCACCGGCTCGGAGACCTGCGCACCCAGCATCTGTCGGTAGACATTCGCAGCCTTGGCAATGTCGCGGACCGCGATCGCCACATGGTTGAGCCGTCCGATCATGTTTCTCTCCTGCGGCCCCGGCACGCTCCATCCATAGCCGGGTTGTCCACCCGCCACCAGCGAGAAGGGCGCGCTCGCAGCTCGCAGCGCCGGCTTGGAGACAATCGCGGCGCCGCCGCAAGGCCATGAGCGGCATTGTTCTCCCCTGCGGCTCCCGCCTGCGCCGCGGCTACACCTCGAGCACGTGCACGTGGCAGGTTGGCTTCTTGTTCCAGCTATCTGCCAGCGCAGCGCGTATTGCCCGCCGCACCGCCTCGGCGACGGCTTCGGGGTCGCGTCGGCGGACCCGGGGCATCGACTCGAAAGCCTCGACCGCCGCATCGGTGGCGATGTCCTCGATCCGGTGCCCGAAGCCGTCGGCTGCAGGCACACCGGTCAGCATCACTTCCGGATCGGCAATCAATTCGCCGCGTGCGTTGACGGCCAGCGCAACCGAAACCACCCCGGAGAAGGCCAGCCGTCGACGGTCGGCGACGGTGCGCTCCTCGGCGCTGACCAGGAGCGCGCCGTCCTTGTAGAGCCGCCCCGCGGGCACCTCGTCGATCTTCCCGGCGGCGCCGGGCGCCAGCCGGATGAGCTCGCCGTCGCGGCAGACCACGACCTGGCCGACGCCCTCGCCGCGAGCGAGCTCGGCATGTTCGGCCATGTGCAGCGGCTCGCCGTGGGCGGGGATCAGGATCTGCGGCCGTACCCAGCCGATCATCTCCCTGAGCTCGTCCATGCGCGGATGGCCGGAGACATGCACGAGATGGGTGCGGTCGGTAATGACCTCGATCCCTTGCGACACCAAACCGTTGATCACGCGCATGATCGCCTTCTCGTTGCCGGGAATGGCGCGTGCGGAGAAGATCACGCGGTCGCCACGCGAGAACGCGACCTCGGGATGGGCGTCCTGGGCGATGCGGGAAAGCGCTGCGCGCGCCTCGCCCTGACTGCCGGTGCAGAGCGCGACCACCTTGTCGGGAGGCAGATGCCCGTAAACGTCGACCGAACGGAAATCCTGGATGC
>JBAUOM010000560.1:0-2061 GCA_049579765.1 Xanthobacteraceae bacterium | reverse complement strand
CCCCCGCGACCCTGGGCCGACATGACTTCGGCGGCGCGCTCCCGCTCGGCATCTGCGCGCACCCGAAGATCGATCCGGCGACCGGAGAGATGATCGTGTTCCGCTACGGCCTGGAGGCGCCTTACCTCTACTGGGCGGCGGTCGGGGCCGACGGCACCGTGACGCATCCTCCCGACGTGATCGCGGAAGTCGATCGCGGCTACATGATCCACGATTTCATGATCACCGAGGACCATGTCGTGCTGGTCATCAACCCGGCGACGTTCGATCTCGGCCGCGCGGCGCGCGGCGGGAGTCCGCTCGGCTGGGAGGCCGAGCGCGGCACCCGCATCGCGGTCATCCCGAGGCGCGGCAGCGCGCGCGATGTCCGCTGGATCCAGAGCGACGCCTTCTGGTGCTGGCACTACGCCAACGCCGGGCAGGACGGCGGCGAGATCGTCACCTGCTTTCCGTGGTGGAGCCACCTGACCGTCGGCGCGTCGAACCTGCCGGCCACGGGCCGCGTCGCGCGCGCCCGCATCGATCCGGCCGCCGGCACCTTCCGCCTCGACGTGCTCGACGAGCGGCGCACCGAATTCCCGCGCGTCGATGATCGCCGCCAGGGCCGCCGCACCCGCTACGCGGTGTTCTCGCACAAGTCGTCTCAAGCGCTGCCGATGGGCAGCTTCGACGAGCTCTTCCGCTTCGACCTCGCGCGCGGCACGGTCGAGGTCCACCGCTTCCCGGGCTGGGCCATCGGGGAGGCGGTGTTCGCGCCGAAGGCGGGGCGCAGCGAAGAGGAGGCAGGCTATATCCTCACCTTCGCGACCGACACGGTCACGATGGAATCGACCTTCGTCATTCTCGACGCCGAGGACTTCGCCGGCGAACCGGCGGCCGTCGTGAAGCTGCCGCGTCGCGTGCCGATGGGGCTGCACGGCAACTGGTATCCAGCCGGCCCCTGCCCGTGCCGCGCACGCCGTTCGTGCTGTCCCGGACGGGCGACGGGGTAGGGCGAGCGGCGCAAACGAAGAAGGGAACGGCGTTCATGTTGCGGCTGCTGGTCGGATTCCTGCCTTGGATCATCGTGGGGGCGCTGGGCGAGCACTCTCTTGTTCTCGCCCTGGTGCTGGCGCCGACCCGCCGAGCGGCCAACCGGTGCAACACGAGACCTGGTTTTTCGGTTGGATACCTATCGTGTTCGCTGCGCCGCTTCGGTCACCACTTGATAGGCCGCGTTGAGTTTCGGCTTCGTCTTCGCCACGTCCTCGGCGACACCCGACAGGATTTTGAGCAGCGTAGACTGCTCATCGGGCGGCAGGCTGATCAACTCGCCCCCAGCGTCGGTCCAGCCTTTGCGTGTTTTGTTGACGATATCGATTGCGACCGGATTGATCGCCACCGCTTCCGCGGAAGCATCACGGTCGACGATCTGCTGAAGATCGCTCGGCAATGACTCGTACCACTTCTTGCTGATCTCGACGACGACGAAGACGGCGGGTTGGCCGGTCTCGGTCACATATTTCGCCGCGTCCTGAAAGTGCATCGGCGTGAAGACGACGATACCGCCGACCGCGCCATCGATGGTGCCCTGTTGGATCGCCACCATGACGTCACCCAGGGTCATCGCCACCGGCGCCGCTCCGAGCCGCTTGAACGACGCGAATTGGAACTCAGAGGCAAATATGCGGATCTTCTTCCCACTAAAATCAGTGAGGTGGCGGATCGGCTTTTTTGCGATCACTGAGGACGGTGCATTCATGAACAGCGCGGCGCCATGGAGTCCCTTGTCCGCGCCGAGGCCGAGGATCAGCTTCTTCACCGCTGGATCGGCCGCAAGGCGCTGTCCATGCTCCATGGAGCTGACCAAGCCGGGCGCCGGCAGCACCTCGAAGCGCTCGTCGACGCCGACAAAAAACTCCGGCGGGAGCACCGCGCACTGGATCGCGCCGAATTGCGTGCCTTCGATCTGCCGCGGGATCGCGCCCAACTGGCTCGCCGGATAGATCTCCACCTTGATACGGCCGCCTGAATCCCGCTCGAGTGCGGCGGCGTAGTTTTTAGCGAATTGGTGGCTCGGGT
>JBAUOM010000559.1:0-1517 GCA_049579765.1 Xanthobacteraceae bacterium | reverse complement strand
GTTCGTCACCCATCAGATCGACGAGGCGATCTATCTGTCCGACCGCGTCATGGTGATGACCAAGCGTCCGGGCCGCGCCAAGAAGATCTTCGCGATCGACCTGCCGCGCCCGCGCGACTACGAAATGCGGGTGACACCCGAATTCAACGATCTGAAGCTCGAGATATGGCACGCCTTGAAGGACGAAATCTCGGTCTAGCGGAAACCGAGGACATCGTGACGCAGAGCTTTGCGGAACGCCACCGCAAGCTCCTGCTCGGCTGCCTGGCGGTGGCGCTGTTCTTCGCCGCCTGGCAGGCGCTGTTTCTCGTCGTTCCGCTCAATCCGCTGTTCATCAGCAAGCCGAGCTTGATCGCCAACGGCCTGCTCGACCTGATTGCCACCGGCCAGCTTTTCGACGACCTGCGCGTCAGCGCCGTGCCTTTCCTCTACGGCTTCGTCGCCGCAGTCGTGGTGGGCGTGACGATCGGCGTCGTCATGGGCTGGCGGGTACGCGTCGGCTACACGCTGGATCCGCTGATGACCATGCTCTACGCAAGCCCGCTGGTCGCGCTCGCGCCACTGGTGGTTGTGTTCTTCGGCGTAGGCGTGGCGGCGAAGGCGATCATCATCTTCGCGCTCGCGGTCTTTCCCTTCATCTTCAACGCCTATGCCGGGGTGCGTGCGGTCGATCCGCTGCTGATCAACGTCATCTGCTCGCTCGGCGGCGGCGAGAAGGACCTGTATTTCAAGGTGATACTGCCGAGCACGCTGCCCTATATCGTCGCCGGCGCGCGTCTTGCCATCGGCCGGGCACTGGTCGGCGTGCTGGTCGGCGAGTTCTTCGCAGCGTCGGAGGGAATAGGCTACGCCATCGCCCGGTTCGGCGACCTGTACGCGCTGGATCGGATGTTCGCCTGCATCCTCACCATCCTGGTGATCGCGGTCGTGCTCACCGAAGCGGCGCGGTGGGCCGAGCGCGCGGCGTTCCCCTGGCGGGCCGGACAATGAGCGAGACCGGGGCCATCAAGGCGAACGTGTCGCTGCCGGCGGACGAGCTCGTCGCGCCCGCCGTCAGCCAATGGCGGCGTTGGGAACCGGGCCTCCTCGGCGCCTGCGGCATCGCGCTCGTCCTCATGGCATGGGAGGCGGCGCCGCATATCTTCACGATTTCCGCCGGCACCAAGCTGTTCTTCACCACGCCGAGCCAAATCGCCGGCACGCTGTGGAACATGTTCGCGACGGGCACGATCTGGAGGCCGCTCGGCGTCAGCGCTTCCGGCTTCGCCCTCGGGCTCGGCCTGGCGATCGTGGTGGGATTGCCGCTTGGCGTCCTGCTCGGGCGGTCGCGGTCGCTCAATGCGATGCTGGATCCGTTCATCACGGCCTTCAATGCCACGCCGCGCCTGGTGTTCCTGCCGCTCGTCCTGCTCTGGTTCGGGCTCGGGCTCTGGTCGAAGGTGGTCATTGTCTTCATCGGCGCGCTGTTCCCCATCCTGATCAACACCTACGAAGGCGTGCGGCAAGCCGACAAGACG
>JBAUOM010000558.1:0-2599 GCA_049579765.1 Xanthobacteraceae bacterium | reverse complement strand
AAATCCATCTCCAGGATGTAGAGGCCACCGACATGGCGGTCGACGGTGTAGACGATCTCGCGCTCGTCCACGAACACGTCGTTGAGCTGGATGGTGCCGGTGGGCGCCATCGGCGGCGCCGGCGGTACGAACACGCCGACCTGCTGTGGCTGGTACGGGTTGGAGATGTCGTAGGCGCGCAAGCCGCCGTTGAAGAAGGTGCCGAGCACGATCTGGTCGGAATGCCAGCACGTCGGCAGCGGCACGTTCTCGTGGATGTTGTGGGCGCCGAAACGGCCCTTGGCGGCGAAGGCCTGGTGATCGGGCAGGGGACAGGTCGAGATCGGAACGAGGTTGGTCTCCTCGCGCGCGTCGAGCACCCAGATGAGCTTGGGCCAGTCCTTGGCGTTGTTCTCGGTCGACTCGTCGGTCACCAGCATCAGCCCGCGCTCGAACAGCGGCACCACCGTGTGCATGAAGCCGGTATAGGGCGGTGAATTGGTCCATTGCGAGATGCGCTTGGGGTTCGCCTTGTCGGAAATGTCGAGGATGAACATGCCGCCGTCGATATAGGCGAGATAGCAGCGGTCGCCGCGCTGCGGATAGACGTTGCAATTGTGCGCGCGGTGGCCCTTGTCGAGCGGGTGGCGCGGCGGCGGCATCACATTGTCGCCCTGCTTGGTGCCGGGCATCCACCAGCGGCCGATCTCGACCGGCTTCGACGGATTGCGCACGTCGATGCAGCGGTAGAACTGGTCGTCGCTAGGGTGCGTCGGCGTGAAGTCGGGCGCGCCCGAGGCGGTGTGCACGTATTCGCCGTCGCAGAACCAGAGCTGGTGCACGCCGCGCGAGGTCTCGCCCGAGCAGTCGAAGAACGAGATCGACTTGGGGTTCTCCGGCACCGAAATGTCGAACAGCTCCATGCCGGCGGGCTGCAGCCCCTTCTTCTGGGTCTGGTAGGCCACCGCCATGATGTTCCCGCAGGTCTCGAGCGAGTTCGAGCGCATGTGCGCCTGCGGCAGGTCGGTCTGCACCACCACCTTGGGCTTGCGCGGATCGGAGACGTCGACGGCGGTGAAATTCTTCGGCGCGCTCTCGTGCGCCAGCCACAGGATGCGGCGGCCGTCGGGCGCGATCTGGATCGACATGCCCTCGCCCATGCCGCCGAAGCCGTCGAGCAGGTGGTGGCCGATGAGCTTGAAATTCCAGGTGACCGGTCCGCCGTTGCCCTGTGGGGCGGCGGCGCGCGCGGCCGCCGGCTTCTTGACCGGTGCCTTCGTCGGCGCCGCTTTCTTTGGCGGGGTCTTCTTCGGCGCTGCCTTCTTCGCCGACGTGCTCTTCGGCGCTGGCTTGGCGGCCGCTTTCTTGGCGGCTTTCCTCGCGACTTTTTTCCCTGCGACTTTCATTCCACTCTCCATGCCCTGAAATCGCGCGCAGCTTTAGCGCGTTTCCGCGCGCAGGGCGAGATGCACAACGCGCAACGCCGTCATCCCCGCGAAAGCGGGGTCCCATCGCGCCCCATGGCGCGGCCTCTGGAATATGGGTCCCCACCGCATGTCGGCCGTGGCCGACATGCGCACTTCACAACCCGATCTCGGATAAATCCGAGATCGGGTCGCGGGGACGACAGCGGACTTTACCCGTTGGCCTTGGCCCACAGCGAGGGGCGCAGCGCCTTCGTCCAGTCCGGGATGGCGGAGATCTTCTTCTCGCGCAGCAGCACCTCGGCGTCGCGCTGCAGGCCGGGCGTGAGGCCGGTGGGAAAGCCGGGAGCGACCTCGACGCGCGCCAGTGCCTTGGCGAAGGTGTCGCGCGACATGTCGTAGCCCTTCGAAGTGAAGAACGCGTAGATGACGTCGGCGGCCTTGCCGGGAGTGTCCCTGAAGTCGCGCCCCGCCTCCTTCCAGGCCTTGAGATAGGCGACCACGGTGTCCGGCTTCTTGTCGACGAAATCGGGCGTGGCCGCCATAAACACCGGCATCTTGTCGACGCCGGAGAAATCCATGATCGAGGTGCCGATCCCTTCGGCGACCGCGATCGCGTTGTAGGGCTCGACATTGACCATGGCATCCACGGTCTTGGCGGCCATGGCGGCGACCATGTCGTTGACGTTCATGCGCACTTCCTGGAAGTCGCCTTTCTTGAGGCCGGCCTTGGGCGCGATGACGTCGACGAAGATGTTGCCGACCGAGGAACCGGTCTGGTTCGCGACCTTGAGGCCCTTGAGGTCACTGACCTTGCTCAGGTTGAGGTCCTTGCGCGTGACGATCTGCGCGGTCTTGCCGACATATTCGATCAGCGCGATCGCGATCAGGCCGCCCTTGTCGTGGCCGATGACGAAGGAAGGCCCAGCATAGGTGCCGAGGTCGACCTGGCGGGCCACCATCTGCTGCATGGTGAGGTTGCCCGAGGGCACGGCGAATTCCTCCGCCTTGATGCCGTGCTTCTCGAGCAGGCCCGATTTCAGCAGATAATAGGTGGGCATGCCCCAGATGTTGGTCTGGTAGCCCTGGCGGACGGTCGTGGTATCGGCGGCCGCCGGATGGGCTCCGACGCCGAGGGCGAGCGCGGTGGCGCCGGTCGCGGCGAGATAGTCGCGGCGGGTCATTCCGTTGAAGCG
>JBAUOM010000557.1:0-4275 GCA_049579765.1 Xanthobacteraceae bacterium | reverse complement strand
TCGCCACGCTCCTGATCGGCTACAGCGAGAGCATGAAGTTGACCGTGGTCGTGCTGTCGGGGCTGTGGCCGATCCTGTTGAACGCGACGTCGGCCGTGCGCCAGATCGATCCCTTGCTGCTCGACGTCGCGCGCTCGTTCCGGCTGACCGCCTGGCAGCGCATGCAGCGGGTCGTCCTTCCCGCCGTCGTGCCGTCGCTGCTGGTCGGCATTCGCATCGCGATCCCGCTCGCCATCGTGGTCACCCTGCTGGTCGAGATGCTGACCTCGCTGCCCGGCGTCGGCGCATTGATGATCCGGTCGCAACGCAATTATCAGTCGAGCGAGGTTTATGCGCTGCTCGTGCTGGTCGGCCTGTTCGGCTTCGTGGTCAACGACTTGTTCGCCGTGATCGAAGGCGTGATCATGCGCCGCTGGCCGCCGCGGGCTTGAGCCCCGCCACTGAAGGAGAGTGCAGGATGCAGGTTGGCTTCTTCTTCTGGCCCTATACGCTCGCGCTCTGCGAGCAGCTCGCCGAGCGCGCCGACCGCTACGGCTACGCCATGATCGGCATCGCCGACACGCCGGGAAACGCGATGGACCCCTGGGTGTCGGCGGCGATGGTCGCGCGCGCCTCGCGCCGTACGCGCGTCGCGCTCTGCGTCACCAATCTCTTGACCCGCCACCCGGCCGTCAGCGCGGCGGCGATCGCCTCGCTCGACCACGTCTCGAACGGGCGCGCCGTGCTCGGCATCGGCGCCGGCCACAGCGGCACCAAGAATGTCGGGCTGCCGAAGTCGCGCGCCAAGGATCTCGCCGAAGGCGTGACGTTCATCAAGACGTTGCTGCGGGGGGAGCCGGCGAGCCTCGGCCCGGCGAGCGCGCATCTGCCCTGGATCAAGCGCGCGCCACCGGTCTTCCTCGCCGCCTCCCACCCGAAGCCGCTGCAGGCGGCGGGCGCCACCGCCGATGGCGCATTCGCCAATTTCGGCTTGGCGGCGGACAATATCCGCGAGTCGGAGGCGCAAATCGCCGCCGGAGCCAAGGCCGCCGGCCGCGCTCCCGACGAGATCGAGATCTGGCAGATCGCGGCGCTCGACTGCAGCGAGGATCGCGACGCCGCGCACAGCAAGGTCGGCGCCATGCTGGCGTTCCTCGCCGGCTACGTCATCGGCGACAAACATCTGGAGACGCGGGGCGTTCCCGAACCGCTGCGGGCGCCGCTGCTGGAGTTGCGCCGGCGCTACAGCACGCGGCCGGGCGAAGCCGACATCAAGCTGGTCGAGGAGCTCGGGCTGTTCGACTATTTGTCGCGGCGGCTCTCGATCTGCGGCAATCCGCAAGACTGCCTCGAGCAGGCGCTCGCCGCCAAGGCTGCGGGCGCCAGACGCCTGATGCTCACCGTCAGCCTCGCCTCCGACCCGGTGCGCACGGTCGAATTGTTCGGCGAGCACGTACTGCCGAAGCTGTAATGCAAGGGGATATCCGTGCCCGACATCGACATTGCCGGCGCCACGCTGCACTACGCGGTCTCCGGCCGGGGCGATCCGATCCTGCTGATCCCTGGCCTCGGGCTCGACCACGGCTACTACCGCCTCGGCGCCCCGCTCCTTGCCCGCCACATGCAGGTGCTCGCGGTCGATCCGCGCGGCATCGGCCGCTCGACGAAATCGCCGCCACCCTACAGCGTCGAGGGCTGGGCGGACGATTTTGCGGCCATGATCGACCGCCTCGGCTGCGGACCGATCCACGTGCTGGGCTCCTCGCTCGGCGGCTCGATGGCGCTGGCACTGGCGCAACGCCATCCCGGCAAGCTGAGGTCGCTGATCGTGGTGGGCGGCTTCAGCGAGCTCGATCGCGCAGCCGAGCTCAACTTCCGCCTTCGCCTGCGCTTGATCGAGAAGCTCGGCATGAACAGCGAGGTCGCCGACTACATGGGGCTATGGACGCTGAGCCGCAACTTCATCAATTCCGAGGCCGGCTACGCCGTGATGCGCGCCAATCAGGCGAACATCCTGGCGAATTCGGCGCAAAGCTACAGCGCCTTCCTCGAGGCGCTGCTCGCCTGGGGCCGCTGCCAGCCCGGACAGGAAAAGGAGCCGAAATTCACGTCGCTGCTCGGTTCGATCGAAGCGCCCACGTTGGTGGTCACGTCCGAGAACGATCATCTTATCCCCCGGGAACTGAGCGAGCTCGTCGCCGCCCGCATCGCCAACGCCAAGCTCGTGGTGATGCCGGGCGCCGGCCACATCCCGTTCATGGAGCAGCCGGAGCAGGTCGTGCGGGTCGTGCTCGATTTCGTCGACGGTATCGCCGGCTGATCGAGCCGATCCGGCGACCGGTCCGGTCTCGCGGACCGGCCGCAACCGCGTAGGCCCGCCGCGAGGCCCAGGCCGGCTTTGCCCCTGGCCAAGGCGGCAGGCAGGACTATTTCTTGATCCGATAGCCGGTCCTGAAAGTCCACCACACTGCAACGAGGCACAGGGCGAGGAACAGGAGCGTCATGGCAAAGCTCACCCCCACGCTCACGTCGGCGGTCTCGAAGAAGCTCCAGCGGAAACCACTGATCAGGTAGACCACCGGATTGAGCAGCGCGACTTTCTGCCAAAGCGGCGGAAGCACGTTGATCGAGTAGAAGGTGCCGCCGAGAAACGTCAGCGGGGTGATGATCAGCAGCGGCACCACCTGTAGCTTTTCGAACCCGTCGGCCCAGATGCCGAGGATGAAGCCGAACAGGCTGAAGGCCACGGCCGTCAGGACGAGGAACGCGAGCATCCAGACCGGATGCGCGATCCGCAGCGGCACGAGCAGGGCCGATGTGGCCAGCACGACCAGGCCGAGGATGATGGACTTGGTTGCCGCCGCCCCGACATATCCGAGCACGATCTCGACATACGAGATCGGCGCCGACAGGATTTCGTAGATCGTGCCGGTGAAGCGCGGGAAGTAGATGCCGAACGAGGCGTTCATGACGCTCTGTGTCAGCAGCATCAGCATGATCAGCCCCGGGACGATGAATGCGCCGTAGGTGATGCCCTCGATCTCGGTGATGCGCGAGCCGATGGCGGCGCCGAAGACGACGAAGTAGAGCGAGGTCGAAACCACCGGCGACACGATGCTCTGCAGCAGCGTGCGCCCGGTGCGCGCCATCTCGAAGTAGTAGATTGCGTAGACAGCGCGGAAATTCATTGTCGTTGTCTCACCAGATCGACGAAGATGTCTTCCAGCGAGCTCTGGGTCGTATGCAGGTCGCGGAACCTGATTCCGGCCTGGTTGAGATCCCTGAGCAGGGCAGTAATGCCGGTGCGCTCGCCTTGCGTGTCGTAGGTGTAGATGAGGTCGCTGCCGTCGGCCGCCAGCGTCAGGTGATGCGCCGCGAGCGCGTCCGGCACGCTGTCGAGCCGTTTGTGCAGGTGGAGCGTCAACTGCTTCTTGCCGAGCTTGCGCATGAGCTCGGCCTTGTCCTCGACCAGGATGATCTCTCCGTTGTGCATCACGCCGATCCGATCGGCCATCTCCTCGGCTTCGTCGATATAATGCGTGGTCAGGATGATGGTCACGCCCGCGGCGCGCAGCGAGCGCACGGTCTGCCACATGTCCTGGCGCAGCTCGACGTCGACGCCCGCGGTCGGCTCGTCGAGGAAAAGGATCTGCGGCTCGTGCGCGAGTGCCTTGGCGATCAGCACGCGGCGCTTCATGCCGCCGGAGAGGGTCATGATCTTGCTGTCCTTCCTGTCCCACAGCGACAGCTCCGTGAGCACCTTGGCGACGTAGTCGGGATTGTGCGGCTTGCCGAACAGTCCGCGGCTGAAGCTCACGGTCGCCCAGACCGTCTCGAACGCATCGGTGGTCAGCTCCTGCGGCACCAGCCCGATTATCGAGCGCGTCAGGCGGTAATCCCGCACGATGTCGTGGCCGGCGACCACGACCTTGCCTTCGGACAAGGTCACGATGCCACAAATGATGCTGATCAGCGTCGTCTTGCCCGCGCCGTTCGGGCCGAGCAGCGCGAAGATCTCGCCGCGGCGAATCTCCAGGTCGACGCTCTTGAGCGCCTGGAAGCCCGAGGCATAGGTCTTGGAGAGCTTGGAGACCGAGATGATGGGCGGCATGGGACACGACGGCTGATGCGAGCAGCGATGCCCGACGAAGGAGCGTCTAAAGCGCCGAATGTGGCGGATGGAGGGACAGCCGCCTGCCGAGTTCCATGCGCTTCATATTTCGATCGGTGCCGCCCTAACGTCCCGCCCGGGCGCGCAGCTCGTCGATCGCGCCGAGCACCCGCTCCGGCGTGGCC
>JBAUOM010000556.1:0-3430 GCA_049579765.1 Xanthobacteraceae bacterium | reverse complement strand
GATCCCGCCGCTCGCCGAAGTCGGCGTGCCGGGCTTCGACTGGGCGCCCTGGCAGTCGGTGGCGGCGCCGGGCGGAACGCCGAAGGAGATTCTGGCGAAGCTCAATGGCGCGGTGAATGCCGCCATCGCCGAGCCCGACGTCACCAAAGAGCTCGTGCGCCTGCAGTTCATTCCGGTCGGCAAGGGCACGCCCGAGGAGCTCGACCGCTTCGTCCAATCGGAGACCACGCGCTGGGCGAAGGTCCTGCAACAGGCCGGCGTGGCGGGGTCGGAGTGAGCGGTCGGCACGCGAGGAACTCGCCATGACCAAGCTCGACCGAGGCATTGCCGCCTCGGTGCCTTGCGCCGGCCGCGCTGTTTGCCGTGACGGGTGCGCGCCGAGACCCGTGATCAGCTCTATGAAAAGGTCGAGCGCTCGTGTTCCATGCCGGAGTTCCTGCCGCCCGTGAGGCGAGGGCGGTGCAGCCAGAAAAGGGGCCTGCCTATGCCAGGCAAACATCATATGCTCGATGCATTAGATGACTTACGTGAGAGTGGCCTTGTGCGCCCTGCCGCCGAAAAGTTCGCGGGCGCTTGGCTTGCCTGTTTTCTCGTCATGGCACGGGGCAACGTGCTGGCCGCGTTCAGTTTTGAGCATGCACGTCTTGCGTCGATTTGCGGCATTGTCGGCGCGGCCGTTACCGTTGCCCTCCTCGTACAAATGGATCGAACCACTGACAGCGTCGTTCGGTCGGCAACAATCAGCGGTATTGCGACATTCGTTGGCGATATTTTCGCCCACCCATCTCACTTTCCACCCCAATGGGCGGAGCCCGCGATCACGGCTGCGGTATCCGCGGGCATTGCCATCGTCCTGTGGTACGCAAAGCGGCTAACGAAGATGGCTAAGTTCAAGCCTCGCAATGGGTAACCGAGGAGCGGCTGGTCGCCGAACCGCGCAAGCGGTCTGAGGCTTCCACCGGCCCGCCGATCAACAAGGCGGAGTAAGACGAAATCCGCCGTGGCCGCCGCCAGGACGCTGGCCTGGAAAATTCCGATCGCTGTAGTGTTGACCCGGGCGCTCGTCCCGAGCGCCGCAGCCCGCGAGGATGATGTGAAAGAACTTGCGCCCACCGGCAAGCTGCGGGTCGCGCTGGTGTTTGCGCCCGAAAAGTCGATCTTCTTCGTCGTGAAGGATGGGGACGGCAATCCGCAGGGCGTGACCGCGGACGTTGCCGCCGCGCTCGGGAACACGATCAATCTTCCTGTCGAATACGTGTTGTTTCCGAACTCCGGCCTCGCCACCGACGCGCTCGAGGCAGGCGCGGTGGACGTGTCGTTCATGCCCGTCGACGAGGAGCGCAAAAAGCGCGTCGCATTTGGACCCAACTATGTGCTGGGCGAGAGCACCTACATGGTGACGGCCGCTCTGCCCGCGAAAACCGTCGAGGAGGTCGATCGTCCAGGGGTGCGCGTCGTCGGTATCGCGAACACGACGACGATCCGCGCGGCGGCCCGGACCTTGAAAAATACGGCGATCTCGCCTGTCCCGTCCGTGGCAGAGGCAGTCACGATGCTGCGCGACGGCAAGGCGGATGCGTTCGCGCTGTCGCGCGACTCGCTGCCGACTTATGTGAAGCAGGTGCCCGGCTCGCGCATTACCGACGGAGCCTTCCAGCAGATCGGCATTGCGATCGCGGTGGCAAAGGGCAACCAGGCCGGGCTTGCCGCGGTGACCAGGTTCATGGACCAGGGGAAGAGCAACGGGCTCGTCCGCAAGGCGCTCAACGATGCCGGCTATCCGGACGTTGCCGTCGCGCCATAGTTACTGCGGCAATTACTGCCGCGAGACGGGCTCTTCTCGCGATTGTATCCTTTGCAATCGAGCACCGAGACTTCGCCGACGCTGGGTTCGCAGCCTCCGTCCCGCCTTGGCCCGCTACCGCCTACTCGTTGACATCGTCACATCAGCTTTTCGGGCCGAAGTGTCCCCCAGGCAAGGAAGAGGGTGCCGCGGATGCGGCACGAATCTTCGCGCTAATTCCTGCCCATCACCCGCTTGGCGACTGGTCCCCAGCGGCCGATCTCGCTCGCCACGAAGCGGGTGAATTCCTCCGGGCTCATGACCTGCGTCTCGATGGCGTCGCGGTCGAGGCGCTGTTTCACCTCGGGCTGCGCGAGCATGGCGGCGACGGCGGCGTTGAGCTGCTGCGTGACGTCCTGCGGCAGGCCGGCCGGGCCCGAGAGCGCGAACCACGACACCGCCGTGAGCTCGCCGTAGCCGAGCTCCTTGAAGGTCGGCAGGTCCGGGAACTCGGCCAATCGCGCCCGCGCCGTGACGGCGACGGGGATGACCTTGCCGGCGCGGACCTGCCCGAGCGCCGAGGTCCAGGTCATGGTGCCGAGATTCACGTTGCCGCTGACGAGGTCCATCATCGCCTGCGAGGCGCCCTTGGTCATGATCTGCTGCAGCTTGATGCCGGCCTTCTTCGCGAACAGCTCCGCCAGCAGGTTTCCGAGCGTGCCGACGCCGGGCGAGACGTAGTCGATCGCCTCCCCTCGGCGTCCGAGCGCGACGAGATCGGCGAGCGAGCGCACGCCGAGCGCGGGATTGACCACGAACACATTGGGCGGTCCGCCGATATAGGCGATGTGGGTGAAATCCTTGAGCGGGTCGAAGCCGGGATTGGCGCTGACCACCGGCGCGATCACGTGATAGGCCGTGCTCGAGGTCGTGAGCGTATAGCCGTCGGGCGCGGCCTGCGCGGTCGCCGCGGTGCCGATCAGCCCGCCGGCGCCGGCGCGGTTCTCCACGAAGCAGCGCTCGTGGAACGTCTCGCTGAAATGGTCACAGAGCAGGCGCGCGAACATGTCAGCGGCGCCGCCCGGCGTCGAAGGCGCGATGATGCGGATCGGCCGCGCCGGCCAGTCGGCGGCTTGCGCCGACGCGAGGCCGAGGCACGCGAGCGCAAACACGACGGCAAAGCGCTTCATCTCGTCTCCTCGATGCCGGGCCGCTTTCGCGTCATGATATGGCAGGGCGCGCCAACCGCACAGCGCCCAAACGCGAGGCCAAAGCGGTTCCCGCTGACTTGGCAGCGGCCACCGTCATTCGGGGCGCCGCAAGGTGGCGGATCCGGAGTCCATAACCACGCCGGCGATCATTGATCCCGGGCTCCCTCGCTGCGCCCGGGCCCCGGAGCGACGACCGAGAGATTGGCGCGATCGATCGGGACCAGCTTCAGCGGTCCGATCCCGGAGTCCGTCAGCACTCGCGGCAGGCTCCGATGCGAACTGCAGCCTCTGCGGAGCTCGCTCGCACCGTACGGCAATTGCGTTCGCCTGAGGGGTCAACCGCGAGAGCAGGAACGCGTTCGCCGCGAAGCAAGGGCGCAGCGCTACCCGGCCCAGCGCGTCGCACTGCCCCTTGGGCGTCGGCACGGTTTCGCCG
>JBAUOM010000555.1:0-8818 GCA_049579765.1 Xanthobacteraceae bacterium | reverse complement strand
GCGCAGAAGGGGCGAGCGATCCCGATGAACATCGACGGCGCCACCGGCGTCGTGTTCGCGGAGCTCGGCTTCCCGCCGCCGCTGTGCCGCGGCCTGTTCGTGCTGTCGCGCTCGGTTGGCGCGCTGGCCCATGCCTTCGAGGAGCTGCAGTCCGGTACCCGCAACAAAGGACCGATCCCCCGCCACCTGATTTGGACCTATACTGGCCCGCCACCGCGCAAGCTCGCCGCGGAGGCGGGCTAGACTAGCGCCTGGAACCGTTTCTCGATGGCTGCGATCAAGACGCCGAAGAGCGCCGATGCAACGTACCTTTGGAAAGGAAACGCCATGCCGACCCGCCGTGATTTGTTGCGCAGCGCCGCGCTCGGCCCTGCCGTCGCCGCCTTGCCGTGGTCGCTCCTGACCGCCGAGGAAGCGCACGCCCAGGCCATCGATCTGCTCAAGATCTTCGTCCCGGCGGCGCCGGGCGGCGGCTGGGACCAGACCGCACGCACGATCGAGCAGGTGCTGCGCGTGACCGGGGCCGTGAAGGGCGTGCAGATCACCAATGTCGGCGGCGCGGGCGGCGCGGTCGGGCTGCCCCAGTTCCTCAATCAGTGGAAGGGGCAGGGCAATGCGCTGATGGTCGCCGGCATGGTGATGGTCGGCGCGATCATCGCCAACAAGAGCCCGGTCAAGCTCGCGCAGGCGACGCCGATCGCGCGCCTCACCGGCGAGTTTCTGGCCCTCGTCGTTCCGGCGCAGTCGCCGTTCAAGAGCGCGAAGGATTTCGCCGCCGCGCTCAAGGCCGACCCCACCAAGGTTCCCGTCGCGGGCGGCTCGGCCGGCGGCTCCGACCACATCCTGCTCGGCATGATCGCCAAGGCGATCGGCGTTCCGCCGACCAAGGTCAGCTACGTCGCCTTCGCCGGCGGCGGACCGGCGACCGCGGCGCTGCTCGGCAACCAGGTGGCGGCCGGCATCTCCGGCTACGGCGAATTCGCGGAGCAGGTGAAAGCCGGCAAGTTGCGGGTGATCGCGATCTCGTCGGACAAGCGCCAAGACGGCATCGCGGCCCCGACATTGAAGGAGGAGGGGATCGACGTCGAGCTGTTCAACTGGCGCGGCGTGTTTGCTCCGCCCGGCGTCAGCGACGCGCAACGCAAGGCGATGATTGCGCTGATGGAGAAGATGGCCGCGAGCCCGCAATGGGCGGAGGCCTGCAAGAACCATGACTGGACGCAGATCACGCTGCTCGGGGACGATTACAAGACGTTCCTCGTCGGCGAGACGGCCCGCATCGAAGGCATCCTCAAAGAACTCGGACTCGCGTGACATGGCGGACGGGGGCCTGGAGCCGAGCGGGGACGCCACGGCGCGGAGGGCGGCAATCGGCGAGACCATCATCGGCGCCGGCGTGCTGGTGCTCGCGATCGTCATGGTCTGGCAGACGCTCTCCATTCCGGTGTCGCCGATCTACGCCAAGGTCGGACCGACCGTCGTTCCGATCATCACGGCCGCCGCGCTCGGCATGCTCGGCATCCTGCTTCTGGTCGCCGCGTGGCAAGGCGGCTGGCAGGCCGAAGAGGAGAGGGAGGTCACGCCCGATCGGGCCGCGCTCGCCTGGGTCGCCGCCGGGCTCGTGCTCAACGTTCTCCTGATCGGCTCGGCCGGCTTCACCGTCGCCTCGGTCATCCTGTTCGTCTGCGTGGCGCGCGGCTTCGGCTCCAGGGCGATCGTGCGCGATGCCTTGATCGGCGCGGCGTTCGCGCTCGTCGCCTATCTCGGCTTCGCCCAGACCCTCGGCATCAATATCGGGTCGGGCGTCGTCGAGAAGGCGATCGAGCGCGTCATCGGCACGGAGAGTTCCTGACATGGAGGCGTTCTCGCAGCTCCTCAACGGGTTTGCGGTCGCGCTCACGCCGATGAATCTGCTCTGGTGCCTCGTCGGCACCACGCTCGGGACCGCGATCGGCGTCCTGCCCGGGCTGGGCCCGGCACTCACCATCGCGCTCCTTTTGCCGATCACCTTCAAGGTCGAGCCCACCGCCGCTTTCATCCTCTTCGCCGGCATCTATTACGGCGCGATGTACGGCGGCTCGACCACCTCGATCCTGCTCAACACCCCGGGCGAGAGCGCCACCATCGTCACCGCGCTCGAGGGCAACAAGATGGCCCGCAACGGCCGTGCCGGCGCGGCGCTCGCGACCGCGGCCATCGGCTCGTTCGTGGCCGGCACGATCGGCACCCTCGGTATCACCTTTCTTGCCCCGGTGGTGGTGAATTGGGCGCTCAGATTCGGACCGGCGGATTATTTCTCCCTGATGGTGCTGGCCTTCGTGACCGTGTCGGCCGTGCTCGGCTCCTCGGCGGTTAGGGGGCTGGCGATGCTTTTCTTCGGCATCTGGCTCGGCCTGATCGGCGTCGACCTGCAGACCGGGCAGGCGCGCTTCACCTTCGGGCTGCCCGAGCTGCTCGACGGCATCAACGTCATCGTCGCGGCGGTCGGGCTGTTCGCGGTCGGCGAGACGCTCTACGTCGCCTCGCGCTACCGTCTGGGCAAGGACGAGATCATTCCGCTGTCGGGCTCGCTCTGGATGACGGCGGCGGAATGGAAGCGGTCGTGGAAGCCGTGGCTGCGCGGTACCGCGATCGGCTTTCCGATCGGCGCCATGCCGGCGGGCGGCGCCGAGATCCCGACCTTTCTCAGCTACTATATCGAGCGCAAGCTCACTTCGCGGCCGGAGGAATTCGGCAAAGGCGCGATCGAAGGCGTCGCCGGTCCCGAAGCCGCCAACAATGCCTCCGCCGCGGGCGTGCTGGTGCCGATGCTCACGCTCGGCCTGCCCACCTCGGCGACCGCCGCGATCATGCTCTCGGCGTTCCAGAGCTACGGCATCAATCCGGGGCCGCTGCTGCTGCAGTCGCAGGCGCAACTCGTTTGGGGCCTGATCGCCTCCCTGTTCATCGGCAACGTGATGCTGCTCGTGCTCAACCTGCCGATGATCGCGATCTGGGTGAAGCTGCTGCAAATTCCGGCGCCGCTGCTCTATGCCGGCATTCTGGTGTTCGCGACCATCGGCACCTACGGCATTACCCAGTCGCCGGTCGACCTCGTCTTGCTCTATCTCATCGGCGGCATCGGCTATCTCATGCGCCGCTACGACTTCCCCGCGGCTCCGGTCATCATCGGCATGATCCTGGGCCCGCTCGCCGAGCAGAACTTCCGCCAGGCCATGACCATCTCGGCCGGCGATTGGACGGTGTTCTTCACCCGGCCGTTGTCGGCGACGCTGCTGGCGCTGGCGGCGCTCGCCCTGTTAGGGCCGAAGCTCTATGCGCTCGCATTGCGGCCCAAGCCCGATCACCTGCCGGGAGACGCGTGAGCCACGCGGCTGGAAGACCCTCCGCACCCTATTATTGTCGCCTCCGCGCAGCGTGAAGCATACCTTCCGGCGCTGGAATATGGGACCGCGCTGTCGCGGGGACAACGATCCGTGATGACTGCACGGCGCCCAGCGCCTCGTTCTTACAAACGTCGCGCGATCTCCCGTATTGTTTCCTTCCCCGACACCGGTCGATAGGAGTCATTCGCGATGACGATGTCCATTGCAGAAGCGGCGATCAACCTTGCCGTGGCCTTGGGGCTGAGCGCCGTCATCGGCTTCGAGCGCCAATGGCGCAACCGGTTGGCGGGCCTGCGCACCAACACGCTGGTGTCGCTCGGTGCGGCGACCTTCGTCATTTTCGCCGCCATCGTTCCCGGAGAAACGAGCCCCACGCGGGTCGCCGCCCAGGTGGTGTCGGGGATCGGCTTTCTCGGCGCCGGCCTGATCTTCCGCGAGGGCCTCAACGTGCGCGGGCTCAACACCGCGGCCACGCTGTGGTGTTCCGCCGCGATCGGCGTTCTGGCCGGCGCCGGCTATCTGCTCTACGCGACGCTGGCGACCGGCTTCGTCGTGTTCGTCAATCTCCTGCTGCGGCCGATCGTCAGCTTCATCAACCGGCAACCGCTCACCTCGACCGAGCTCGACATCGGCTATGTGGTCTCTGTCACCTGCCGCAGCCCGGACGAGGCGCATGTGCGTGCGCTCCTTCTGCAGGGCCTCGCCAGCAGCGGATTGGGGCTGCGCCGTCTCGACAGCAGCGATCTCGAGGCGACTGGCCGCGTGGCCGTGACCGCGGTCGCGACCGCCCCGCACCGGCTCGATGCCGATGTCGAGAAGATCGTCGGCCGGCTCAGCCTCGAGCCGACCGTCTCGGCCGCGCGCTGGCAAGCGGAAGTGCAACTCGACGGCGAGAGCCGCCACCCGCTCGACCTCGGCGCGCTCGGCCCGCAGCCCGACCGTCCCGCCGGTTGAGCGAGGCGATTCGTAGGATGCGTTGAGCGAAGCGAAGCCCATCCTGCACTTGCGGCCAGCTCATCGCTGCCCGACGCCACGCATCGGCAGACCTGGCTAAGGCTGGGGCCCCGAAAGGCGCACCTCACGCTCGGCACGGAATACGTTGCTGTAGAGGCCCGCGATCCAGCGACGCCCACTCGAGGTCACGTTGAGGTAACGGATTGCGGACTGAACGTGCGGAGAGATGCGATTCCAATAGAATTGCGGATATTTATCGACGAGGTCTGCCGGCGATTCATAGCCGAACTGCCTATTCAAGCCGGTCTCTTCGAATTCGTGGTAGAGCGCATTGGCCTTTCTCAAATAGTGAGGATCGCCGAGCTGACCGATGAGATCCGCGGCTCGCAAGAGCGAGCCTTCTTCGTCGATTTCGTTCTCGTCGGTCGACGACGCGTATGGGAATTGCGTGAAATCGATCGCGCGTGCGATCCGCGCGCCGTCCAGCTCCCCGACGGCCGCAACACGATCCAGCACGAACAGTTTCGACCGCTCGACGTGATATGGCGCAAGCGCGGCGTCGGAGGAGCCGCGCGGCAACGAAACCTTGCGGCCGCTCCCATCGACAACATAGCGACCGTCCTCATCCCCTTTGATGACACCACGGACGTACCCAATATCATGCGTCAGGCATGCGACGATGAAATTCGAATAATCGGTCGGTGTGGAAGGCATCAATAGCGCGCGACCCTTGAAAATGTCGTGGCCCGCCAGGGTCACGAGCATCGTGTGCTCGACGTTATGATAGAGCGCGTCGCTATTCCCGATGCATTCGAGCGCCAGCCGGGCGGCAAAGGGGATGAGCTCGGCCAAGCGCGCATGCGAAGACCCGAACCGATCCTTCATGTCGGAGGCGAGGAACGAACCCAGGGCGTCTGCCGCCAGCTCAGGTATCGTCATCATGCATCGCGGCCCGGATGCTTGTCGCTGCACCATCATCATGGATCGGCGGCGGTCGGTCAATTCGGGCGCCCGGCCCCCGGACGGCGGTACCGGCGAATGACGGTCTGCGTGATCGGAATTACGCCAAAGCCGACCGACTTGCACCCGTTCGCGGCGACCGCTCACCGCTCGCGCAGGACCTCCTGCCGGTAGCGCAGCAGCGGCGACAGCAGATAGCTCAGGATCATGCGCGATCCGGTCTTGATTTCCACCGTCGCGGCCATGCCCGGCGACAGATTGACCGCCCGGTCGTCGATCTGCATTTTGGCGCGGTCGAGCGAAATGCGTGCGCTGTAGTTGAGCTCCTGGCCTTTCGGCTCGCTGGTATCGGTCTGCGTCCCCAGCCCGCGGTCGTTTGAGCGGTCCTGCTGCCGGTCGCGGATGATGGCGTCCTGCGAGACGCTGAGCACTTGGCCGTGCAGCAGGCCATAGCGGGTGAAATTGAAGGTGTCGATCTTGATCTCGGCTTCTTGTCCGGGGTGGACAAAGCCGATGTCGCGGTTCGAGACCATGGCCTCGATCTCCAGCCGGCTGTCGCTGGGTACGACCACCAGCAGGGACTGCGCCGGCGTGACGACGCCGCCGACCGTATGGATCGCGAGCTGCTGCACCACGCCGTCCGCCGGGGCGGTCAACCGCTGAAGCCTGGTCTTCTGCTCCGCCTTGATCAGGTCCTGGGCGAGCCCGTTCGCCTTCTGCTCGGCCTTGGCGAGCTCGTCGGACAGCGTGCGCCGATATTCCGCCACCGCCTGGGCGCGCGTCTCCCGGATCGCGGCCACGCCCGCCTCCGCTTCGTGCAGGTGGCTCTTCTGAACGCTGAGCTCCTCCTGTTGCTCGAGCAACAGCTGGAGGGTCTCGAAATAGGTGAGCTTCGAGCCCAACTCCTTTTCCATGAGCGTCTTGCGGATGTCGACGCGTGGCTGGATGACCGGAATCATCGTCTCGAGCTTATGGATGGTTGCCGCGGTCGTGGCTTGCTCGGCTTCCTTCTGCGCCTGCTGACGGGCGAGCGCAGCGACTTTGGCGCGGTGCTCGGTCACCTGGTTGAGCAAGAGCTGGCGCTGGGTGCTGATCAGCGCCGGATCCGCATCGGCGGCCGGCGTGAAGTCGGCCATGGGATCGTCCCCGTCAGCGAGTGCCGCGCGCAGCCGCGCGATGTTGAGCCGCTCGGCGAGAAGGTCGCTATGCAGACGATCACGGTCCGCCGCGTTGACCGTCGGATCAAGCTCGATCAGGATGTCGCCGGCCTTCACCGTCTGCCCGTCCTGCACCCGGATGGAACGCACCACGCCGGTCTCGAACGGCTGAATCACCTTGGTGCGACCGCTCGGCACGATTTTTCCGGTCGCCGACGCGACGATGTCGATCTTGCCCCACCAGGCCCAGGCCAGCGCCGCGCAGAACAGCAGAATGATGGTGGCCCCGATCGCACGGCCGATCGGCGACGGCGGCGTTTCCAAGATTTCAAGCGCGGCGGGCAGGAACGCCAGCTCTTCACCGCGCCTGCCGTGCGCGGGCCGAACCGGGACGACGCGTCGCATCGGCCCGGCGGGAGCGGCTGCTTCAGCGGACTTCATGGATTCCCGCCTGCAACCGATGCAACGACGCATAGCGGCCGCCGGTCTTGATCAGCACGTCGTGGGTGCCGTCCTCGACCAGGCGGCCGCGCTCGAGCGTGACGATGCGATCCGTCGCCCGCACCGTCGAGAGCCGGTGCGCGATGACCAGAACCGTGCGACCTTTGGCGATCTCTTTCATGTTCTGCTGAATGATGCGCTCGCTCTCGTAGTCGAGGGCGCTCGTCGCCTCATCGAAGATCAGGATCCGCGGGTCGGTGACGAGCGCGCGGGCAATGGCGATACGCTGGCGCTGGCCGCCCGAAAGGGTGGAGCCGCGCTCGCCGACGATCGTGTCGTAGCCTTCGGCCAGCTCGAGGATGAATTCGTGCGCCCCCGCGAGGCTTGCCGCCGCGATGACGCGCTCCATCGGCATGGCCGGGTCAGCGAGCGCGATATTCTCGCGCACCGAGCGGTTGAACAGCACGTTCTCCTGCAGCACGACGCCGATCTGGCGGCGCAGCCACGCCGGGTCGGCCACGGCGAGGTCCATGCCGTCGATCAGGACCCGCCCGCTCTCCGGCACATAGAGACGCTGGACGAGCTTTGCGAACGTGCTCTTGCCCGAGCCCGAAGGCCCGACGATGCCGACCATCTGCCCGGCCGGCACATCGAAAGTGACGTCGTGCAGGACTTCTCGTCCGTCAATGCGATAGCGGAACGTGACGTGGTCGAAGCTGATGCTGCCGCGGATCGCGGGCAGCCGCGTGCGCGCTACCGCATAGGTCGGCTCGGCGGCAGTGTTGAGAATGTCGCCCAGCCGCAACACCGACAGGCGCGCCTGGTGAAAGTCCTGCCAAATCTGCGCAAGCCGCAACACTGGTGCGCTCACGCGGCCAGCCAGGATGTTGAAGGCCACGAGCTCGCCGACCGACAAGTCGCCGTCGATGACCAGCCTGGCGCCGAAATAGAGGATGCCGGCGGTGACGATCTTGTTGACGAGCTGCACCGCCTGGCTCGCGGTGTTGCCGAGGCTCAGGACCCGGAAGCTCGCGGCCACGTAACCGGCGAGCTGTTCTTCCCAGCGGCGCTGCATCTGCGGCTCGACCGCCATGGCCTTGAGCGTCTCGATCCCGGTCACGCTCTCGACCAGGAAGGCCTGGTTCTCGGCGCCGCGCTGGAATTTTTCGTCCAGCCGGAGGCGGAACAGCGGCGTTACCCCCGCCGAGATCGCGACGTAGAACGGGAACGAGCCGAGCACGATCCAGGTCAGGAGCGGCGAGTAGAAGAACATCACCGCCAGGAACACGAAGGTGAAGAACAGGTCGATGACCAGGGTCAGGGCCGAGCTGGTGAGAAAATTGCGGATGTTCTCCAATTCGCGCACCCGCGCCACCGAATCGCCGACGCGCCGCGCCTGGAAATAGGCCATCGGCAAAGCCAGCAGGTGGTGGAACAGGCGCGCGCCGAGTTCGACGTCGATGCGGTTGGTCGTGTGCGCGAACAGATAGGTTCGCAGGATGCCCAGAATGGTCTCGAAAATCGAGATCGCCACCAGGCCGACGACCAGCACATCGAGGGTGCTCAAGGACCGGTGCACCAGCACCTTGTCGATGACCACCTGGAAGAACAGCGGCGAGATCAGGCCGAACAGCTGCAGGAAGAACGACGCGACCAGCACCTCGCTCAGCAGATGCCGATATTTGCGGATCGCGCCCAGAAACCAGGTGATGTCGAACCGGCGGGTGATTTCCGACAACCCGGCCCGGCGGGTCATCAGGATCAGCCCGCCGTCCCACACCGCGAGCAGCTCGGCGCGCGTCATCAAGGCGGGCCGCGCCTGCGCCGACTGGACCAGGACCTTGTCCTCGGCGGCCTTGGCGATCACCATGAACCCGCCGTCGCGTAGGGTCGCGATGGCCGGCAAGGGCGTCTTGACGA
>JBAUOM010000554.1:0-10313 GCA_049579765.1 Xanthobacteraceae bacterium | reverse complement strand
GCTATGAGCATCGAGCTGCGTAAGATGGGCGAAGGGCAGCAGCGCAGCCGAAATCCACATGGCCGATCCACTTTTGCCATGATTTCAGCCAATTGTGTCGCCGGGCGCGACAGGGGCAAGGGATTGCCAGTGCTTTCGGCACGCCAGTTCATTGGGGCTGCAACGACAGCGTTGTCGCTGACTACCGGCGCATTCCTTCTGGCTCTCGCGGCGGGGAACGCGCGGGCGCAAGGCTCGGCGCCCGCCTGTGACGCGGCGGGCGAGATCGCGCTCCTGCCCTCGCCGTGGGCGCCGTGGAAGGGCGCCCCGCTGCGCGTCATGCTCGTGACCGAAAAGCCGCTTCAAGGAGAGCTCTCGCTGACCGGGCCCGATGGCAGCGTGGCCGCCACCTCGCGGGAGCGCCACGGCGGCCCGCCGTATTTCTGGTTCACCGAGATCAAGGCGCCGGCGGCGGGATCCTGGCATGCGACGCTCACGCCCCAGCAGGCGGGAGCAGGATGCGGCCCGATCACGCGCGAGATCAAGGTGCGCCCGGACAAACCGGGCGGGCCGGGCTCCGCGGCGGGGAGCACCTGGCCCTTGCGCAACGCCTGGAATCGCGCAAGCGAGAACCTGTTCTCCGCCTGGATCGAGAAGCTGTTCGACGATCCGCTCGATGCGGAGCCGTCGTGGCCGGCGTTGCACGAGGTGGTGCGCGACCCCTCGCGCAATTTCCTGTTCAACCATCTCGGCCTGCGCGAGGACCAGCTGGGGCTCATCATCCGTCCCGACTGCGCCGACCTGTCCTACTTCTTGCGCGCCTATTTCGCGTTCAAGATGGGGCTGCCGTTCGGCTACTCGAAGTGCTCGCGCGGCGGCGGTGGCGGCGCGCCGAAGTGCTACGCGTGGTGGAACATTCAGCATCTCGAGGAGCCGCGTCCCGCCCCGCCCGAGGAGATCGCGTCCCCCGTCCTGTTCAACATGTTCGGCCAGCTGGTGACGCCTCCGGCCCCGCCCGCGCCTCCGCCGCAGCCCAAGCTGCTGACGCTCGCGGCAGCGAAGCGCATGGGGCTCGCGCCGGCGTTCGGCCAGTATCTGCGCTCGACCGTCGCCGACGGCGTCCATTCCGGATCCGGGCGCACCGCGGCGAACGACGACAACACCGATTACTATCCCGTGCCGCTCAGTCAGGAGACGCTGCGCCCGGGCACCGTCTTCGCCGATCCCTACGGGCACGTCCTGGTGCTGGCGCGGCGCGTGCCGCAGTCCGAGGGCGCGGCCGGCGTGTTCCTCGCCGTCGACGCGCAGCCCGACGGCACGGTCGCGCGCAAGCGGTTCTGGCGCGGCAATTTCCTGTTCGCGCAGGATCCCGCGCTCGGCGGTCCCGGCTTCAAGCGCTTCCGGCCGATCGTGCGCGACAAGAACGGCGGCCTACGGCGGCTGACCAACGCCGAGATCGCGAAGGATCCGCAGTACGGCGATTTCTCGCTCGACCAGTCGAAGCTCGGGGTCGAGGCGTTCTACGACCGCATGGACGACGTGATGTCGCCGGCGCCGCTCGATCCCGTGCGGGCGATGAAGGAGGCGATCACCTCGCTCGAGGAGCAGGTGAACGCGCGGGTGACCTCGGTCGAGAACGGACGCAAGTTCCAGATGAGCGGCCGCGGCGACGCCGAGATGCCGGACGGCGCGGTGATCTTCGAGACCACCGGCGCGTGGGAGGATTTCGCGACGCCGTCGCGCGACCTGCGTCTGTTGATCGCCATCGACGTGGTGCGAACCTTCCCGGATCGCGTGGCGCGGCGGCCTGAGCGCTACGCCATGCCGGAGGAGAAGAGCGTCGCCGACGTGAAGGCCGAGCTGGAGCGCGTGCTCGCCTCCGAGCTTGCGGGGCGCAAGTTCTCCTATCCGCGCAGCGACGGCTCCGCCTGGACGCTGGCGCTGAAAGACGTGGTCGAGCGCCTGCCGGACCTCGAGATGGCGTACAACCTCAACGACTGCGTCGAGCTGCGCTGGGGCGCGCCGGAGAAGAGCGCCGAAGCCGCGACCTGCAGGCGGCATGCGCCGGGAGCGCAACGCGCCAAGATGAGCGAGTATCGCGTCTGGTTCCACGAGCGCCGCCGGCCCCCGCGCAGCTGACGCAGGTCTCTGCGGCGCGGTTGACCGCAGCCGACGAAGCTATTCGCGCCAGAAGCAGGGCGTCGCCTTGAAGTCGCGCCAACGCCTGCGCAGGCTCTTGGCGACGGCGAGCTGATCGCGTGCCAAAAAGCCGATCGCCGCTCCGGCCGCCCGATGCAGATTCGGCGTGAGCTCGGCTTGCCCGGCCATGCCGAGGAGCGAGCGCGTGACCGTGCTGTCGTTGGCGTGACCCAGCGCATCCTGCAGCTTCGACAACCGCGCGACCCAGCGCTTGGCCGAGGGGTGCTTGGAAAAGACCGGCAGGAAGAACTCGGCCGCGTAGCGCAGCTTCTTCAAGGTCACCCTGAGGTCGTGTCGCGCCTCGGGCTCCAGGCGGCTGAAATGTGCCCCTTCCTTGAGCGCCTTGCGGTGGAGCCGTGCGAGCACGCGGACCGCCAGCGCCGGTGCGGGCTCGGTCAGGGTTGCCAACGCTTCGCTCGGGACCTCGGTGCGCCAGCCGCGGCGTTCGGTCCAGCGCCGCAACGACAGCTGGAACCGGGTGTAGCGCGGATCCGTGAGCGCCGCGCAGCAAGGCATAGCTCGCGCCGCGTTGCGGCTCTGCCGCCCGGCGCAAGGCGTCGAAGTCGACCTCGCAGGCGCAGGCGCTCTCCAGGCGCGCCAGGGTCGTCGTGGCGCTGCGGCCGCCGCCGCCGGGACACGCGGACTAAGTCAACGCCAACGGGAGTTGGAATTGGGAGTTATGCGATTGAGTCGCCGACATTGGCGAGTTTGCCGCGCGCGCTGGTTCCATGTCGCCGACATAGGTGATGCGACCGACCAATTGGAGCGAGATCGCGATTCGCTCTGAAGCGGTTTTGCTCCCGGCATTAATCGTTTTTAAACCGCGCTTCGCCACCTTTGCGCATGCGCTTGCTTCACGTCCGTTCGTCCAGCACGGCATCGACATGACCGATACGGCGGAGGCCCGCGCGCCGGTTCTGGCCGCGGGGGGAATTGTGTTACGGGAAGGCGGCCGGCCGCGCATCGCGGTCGTGCGGTTGCGCCGGGACAAGTCCTGGGTCCTGCCGAAAGGCAAGCTCTATCCGGGTGAGCGCGCGCTCGCCGCCGCCCGGCGGGAGGTGCTGGAAGAAACCGGACACGAGGTTTCGGTCCACGGCTTTCTCGGTTCGATGCTCTATGCGATCGATGGCCGGATCAAGATCGTGCAGTTCTGGCATATGCATGCCGTCGGCGGCCCGATGCGCGAGCCCATGCGCGATGTCAGGGCGGTGAAATGGCTGTCGTTGAAGCAAGCCATCGAGACCCTCACGCGCGCCCACGAAAAGATATTCCTCGCGCATGTGGGTCCGGTCGCGCTCAAGGCGTCGGCCAAGGTCCGGCGCGAGAAGCCCGGCCAGTCGTGGATGCAGAACAAGGGCAGGCGACGGAGCCAGAACGCGCGCGTTGCGTCGACCACGCATTGACGGCGGCTACCGCGGCTGAAGCGTGATCGCCGAAAAGTTGCAGACCGTATGAGGCCGGTAGAGCGCGGCGTCGATGTCGTCGGCCCCCGGAGGGCGTCCCGAAATACGCCGCAAACCGGCACTGGCAATAGGTGAGCGGCCCACCTACGTCCCGAGCAGCGGCAGATGCGATCGCCGCTGGCGGTGTCAAAGGGATTTGGAACGGTGCCATGCGCAGCGCGGACGCAGCTCTGCGGCTTTCAGTCGTCCTCTCGGTGGCGGGCTTCATCGCTTTGGCCGCCGGTCTCTACGAGATCGACCGGCGCGAGAAAAGCGGCTCCGATACGGTGACGGCCAATCTCGTCGACATGGACCGGCGCATCCAAATCCTCGGCAATCAAATTCGTATTCTCAATGACCAGTACACGAAGCAACTGGCCGCAAACGAACGATTGCTGGACGCCCTGAGCCGTGAAGTTCAAGCGCTGCGCGATCAGCACGCCTTCCGACTGAAGCAGCTGGAGGACGAGTTGCGCGTTCGCTCCTTGGAGTCGGCCCCGGCCCGGCGCTGAAGCACCCGCGCGGTCGCCATACTCATCTACCTTTCGCTCCACCGGTCCGGCGGGCATCGCTGCCGGCGGGAACCGTTGCTCGCCGATCGAGTTGACCACGGCAGTAGTCCGGTTCGGCGGCATGCATAGGCATGTTCGCCGGTCCGTTTGCAGACTCGGGGAGGAGTCGCGCGACCCGGTATGCCGGTGGGGGCATGATAAGACTATCACGAACAGTGACCGATGGACGGCTGACAGGGGACGCTCGTATCCATCCAGGCGCCGCGCAAAGCCTTGGGCGTGGCGTGGTCGCAAGCCTCGTCGGCACGATCTTGTGCTCCGCGGCGGTGGCGGCGAACGCCGCGGAGGGTGATGATCCGCTGAAGCTCGCGGACAGCCAGCTCGAGCCGGTCGCATGGAGCGAGCTCGTGGGTTGGGCGGCCGACGATCACCTCGCCGCATTCGCAGCCTATCAGCGAAGCTGCCAGGCGATGCGAACAATGCGGAGTGCCGGCAACCACGGACCGATCTACGGCGCCCTCTCGAACGTCTGCCGCGAAGCCGCCGGCCTGCGAGTGCGGGATGCGAAGGCCGCGCGCGCGTTCTTCGAACGGAATTTCCAGCCCGTGCGCATCGCGCGTCTCGGCGAGGCGGGAGGACTGCTCACCGGTTATTTCGAGCCCGTCGTGCACGGGTCACGTTTTCCCAGTCCCGAATTCCATGTCCCACTCTACCGCCGCCCGCATGACCTGGTCGCCGCCGGCTACAAGAGCGGCTCCAAGGCATTTCCCAACAAGGGTGCGCGCATCGGCCGCCTCGACGATAACAACCAGCTCGTGCCGTACCACGACCGTGCCGCCATCGAGGCCGGCGCGCTCGATGGCCGGCAGCTCGAGATCTGCTGGCTCAAGGATCCACTCGATCTGCTGGCCATCCAGATCGAAGGCTCGGGGCGCGTGATCCTCGAGGACGGCACGCCACTGCGCGTCAACTACGACTCGCACAACGGCTATCCGTTCAGCTCGATCAGCCGCGTCCTGGTCGAGCGCAAGTTCGTTCCGCGCGCGGAGATGTCGACACAGCGCATGCGTGACTGGATGGCCGCGCATCCGGACGAGGCCGCGCACGTGCGCGCCGCCAACCGCTCCTATGTGTTCTTCCGTATCACCGGGCTCTCGAACGCGGGCGAGCCGGTCGGCGCCCAAGGCGTGCCCTTGACGCCGGGACGCTCCATCGCCGTCGACCGGCGGCACGAATACGGGACGCCGTTCTTCATCGAGGCTGATCTGCCGATCGGGGGCGCAAAGCCGGTTTCGCCTTTTCGCCGCCTGATGATCGCACAGGATACCGGCTCGGCGATCGTCGGCCCGGCGCGCGCCGATCTCTATTGGGGGGCGGGCGACGACGCCGGCCGCATCGCCAACCGCATCCGCCATTCCGGCAAGTTCGTGATGCTCGTTCCGCGCGAGCTCGACATGGTCGAGGCCGGCAGGCACATGCCGTTGCCTGCGCCCAAGCCGAAGATCGCGGCCGTCGAGGTCGCCACGTTCGACAAGGGCAAGTCGCTCGACAAGAGCAAAGCGCTCGATAGGAGCAGGGTGGTCGACAAAGGCAAGATGGTCGACAAAGGCAAGGTGCTCGAGAAAGGCAAGGTGCTCGACAAGGGCAAAATCGAGACCGTCGGGTCCGGCCAGGATCGGCGGGTCGCGCCAAAGCCGGGCCGCAGCGCTGCTGCGCACGCTGAGGCGCCCGTTCCCGATTGCGGCAAGCGGTCGGCAGCCGCTTGCGCCCGCGCTGCGGGCAAGCCTGCGGGCGCGGCTGCGACCAAACCCGCAGGCATGGCCGCGAGCAAACCTACGACTGCGAACAAGGCTGCGGGCAAACCCGCAAATACGGCTGAGGGCAAACCTGCGGGCAAACCTGCGGGCAAATCTGCGGGCAAACCTGCGGGCAAGCCCGCGAGCCTGGCGGCTACGGTCTCCGCCCGCGTTCGCCGCGCCAACTAGCTGCTGGGTGGAAGCCCGCCCTCGCACGAACTTAGTCGAACGTTTCGTTCCCGGTCGGCTCGACCCGCGGAGCCTGGTTGAGCTTGTGGCGAAGCACTGAAATTCCTTCATAGACCACCTTGCGGACCCGATTGATCCCGCCCACGGGACGGTGCTCGGCAAGGGCGTGCCACGGCGTGTAGGAGAGGTTCTCGCAGAAGGTCTGTTGTGCATCCGAATCGAATCGCTGCTTCGGAATCCGGATGTTCGCGACGTCGATGAACGGCGCCTTGCTCTCGTCCCAGACGATCGTCGCATCTTCCACAGGCATGGTCGCGGGATCGATCTGCGGCTGGACGGCGAAAGTGAAGCAGGCGTCCTTGGACTTCATCCAGGCGATCATACGGTCGCGCAGATAATCGGGGCCCTCGGGCGGCGGCGCGACCGACGGCACCAGTGCCGCGCCGGTACCGCAGTCGACCGGCCGCGCGCTGAACTTGATATAGCGCTCGCCGAGCAGATACGGCGTCATGCTGAAATATCGTTGCTGCAACACCTCGTCGATCGGTTCGTCCACGATCGCGCGGGCGGCGCGCAGCTCGTGCCAATGCGTCAGGAAGAATGCGAACGACACGCGATATTTCGACGCGCGCGTGAAAGACACGTAGTCGCTGGCGTTGCGGATGAAGAATGCCGGCGAGTTGATCATGACGAAGTCCTGAGTCTTTGCCTCCGCCTCCTCCCCGAGCAGCTTCGGCCCGTCGACCCCCGTCAGCTTGATCGCCATGCCGCGCCCGTCGCGGATACGGTCGTCTTGCGGCTTGCCGTCGCCGTTGGAGAAACGAATCCATGCGGTGAAGGAGCGCGGCGCGGCGAACACGCCTTTGCGCAGCTCCGCGGGAATATCGGCCCTGATGCTGAAATCGGCCTTGACGCAGCCATGGGCCTTGGCGTGGGCGTCGCGCCACGCGGGCCGACTTCCCGCCGCATGCTCTTTCCTCACGGCTGCCTCGAAGGTGTCGAGGATCGACTTGATGGCGTCCGGCTCGTCGGGCGGAATGACTTCCTGGTCGGCGGCGGAAGGTGCGGTTCCCGCGCGCTGGGCGTGGGAGAAACTCGCGACGCCGAGCGCGGCCATCACGCCCACGGCGGCCGCAACGCCGATCAACGGTGCCCGCCGCCGCGCGGCGATCGTTCCGCCCTCACCCATTGGGCGATACCTCCCGGAACGGCGGTACCCGCATGCTCCGCAGTCGTCGCGTATGTTTGGGTGTGGCGGCCTCGATCAGGATGAAAAACCCGAAAGCGTTTGATGCAGCTTCTGTACACGGTGTTCGGCGAAGTGTCTGCTCGAATGGTCCGGTTCCGAAGTTCGTCGGCACTTGCGGCAGATTCGGATAGGAACTTCGGAACACGAGCAACTCTATGATTTAGTGCCCCTTTTGAACCCGAACTTCGAGATCGCGTGGCCGCATAGTGGGCGCGGACTTTCGGTTCGGGGCACTGGCCCGGAACACGGTAAAGTGATCTTCGATCCGGCTGGAGAGCCCGACCGAAGCGGGAAAGATCAGGAAAATCAAGCGTACGAAACCGGACGCGAGCGCAAAGTCGCCAACCCGGGACTGACTTGCGCGCGCCCCGCAAATGAGCGATTCTTGCTGCCGCGATCCGTCGCGCAGCGACGGGCCGACACTTACCGCGATGCACTAGGGCGGCGCATTTGACGTTGCCACCAGCATCGCCGCGACCCCTTCGTAGGAACGTCAAATCCAAAGCCACACCAGAATCGTTTGGTTGCGAGTGTGGCGGTTCAGAAGTCCGCATCATTCTTGCGGCGACTGCGAGGTGCCAACTTCTGAACCGAAGCCACACACTGGATCACTAAGGTGCCAGTGTCCCTCGATTCCGAAGTCCGCAAACGAGGGTGCCGCACAATGATGCGAGCTTCGGAATCGGGACACGAGCGTCTCTTTGGTTCCGACGTTGGTACGAGGACGTGCTGGGAAGGGACACGCGCGTCGGGAACCGGGGACACCGGCACGTCGCTGCCCCTGGTTCGGGCGCGTCGAATTTGGAAGCTTGAGCAGCAGCGCGCCGGAGCGGCGCAAGAGCATGATCCCGAAAAGCGGGTACCGGTTTTCGGACAAGATCGTGCTCCAGACAAGCTGGAGCGCGACGCGAAAGTTCAGGCAGTGGCGGCAGGCGGCCCCATGAGCAGATTTGCCGGGAACGCGACGTGGCTCGCGGCCGTCGTGATATCCACACTTGGATGTGCTGCGGGAGCGGCATCGGCCGAGCAGGCGGCGCCGCCGGCCGACTCGGCGCCAGTGACCTATGCGGAGCAGGGCTGGTCGGCCGCCGACCGCGACGCCTTCTACACGACCAGCCAGGGCTCGCTGATGATCCCCTACGCATGGTTCAAGGCGCTCCGCCGTTTGGACGCTGACGAGCCATTCGGCGGCGACCAGCTGCAGCGCTACGGCTATCTCCGCAATGACAGATCGAAGAACAACCCCGAAGGCTTGCCTGTCGGCTTTGTCATCACCGGCAATGCCACGTCCGGCCACCTCGGAATGACCTGCGCCGCCTGCCACACCGCGGAGCTCGAATACCGCAAGGACGGCGCAACCCATGTCATGCGCCTCGACGGCGCGCCGGCCAAGGCCGACTTCCAACAGTTCCTGGCGGATCTTACGGCCGCGGCGCGCGCCACATTGACCCAGCCGGACCGCTTCGATGCTTTCGCCAAGGCGGTCCTGCGCGGCGGCTATTCGGTCGCCACGGCGGCCCAGCTTCGGATCGACTTTGGCGCCTGGGTCAAACAGTTCGGGGATATCATGGACGCCAGCCTGCCGCCGTCGCCGTGGGGGCCGGGGCGGGTCGATGCCTTCGGAATGATCATCAATCGCGTGACCGGTCGCGACCTCGGCGTCCCTGGCAATTTCGAGATCGCCAACGCGCCGGTCAACTATCCGTTCCTATGGAACGCGTCGCGCCAGGATCGCACGCAGTGGAATGGCAGTTTCCCCAACGGCCTCTACATTCAGGCGCTTGCCCGCAATACCGGCCAGGTGCTCGGGGTTTTCGCCGACTTCAAGCCGGAGCGGATCGGTCCCCACGTCCCGCCGAGTCCTCCGCGCATCTGGTACGGCAATAATTCGGCCAATTTCGTCGCCTTGCAAAGCTTGGAAGAGAAGGTCGTCAGGTTGCGCCCTCCACCGTGGCCGAAGGCGATCTTCGGCTTCGACGAGGCACTCGCGCGGCAGGGCGAAACGCTGTTCGAGGCCCACTGCAAGACCTGCCATACGAGCGAGCAGCCATCCCTCATCGGCGTGTGGTCCACGCAGGTCAGAGCGGTAGGCACCGATCCGAAAATGGTCGTGAACGCGGAGCGGATGGTCGATCCCGGAATTCTCAAGGGATCGATTCTTCCGACGCTGCCGCTCGGTGCAAGGCTGGAGGATCGATCGAAGGCTCTCGATGTTCTCGCCGTCGCGATTATCGGCACGTTGATCGATCAGGCGCAGCTCGATCACGCGGAGTTGCAGCAAAATGGGGTGTGGCGCTCGCTGCGCGAGGACGTGGCGCTTCTTCTTCCCGATCAAAAGGTCGAGCTCAAGAAGATCGATCAAGTTAAGGATTTCATTGCGGCGAACCTCGACCTCTTGTTCCAACCGCCGCCCCCGGCTGCCCCCGGCGCGGCCTATGAGGCGCGAGCCCTGTACGGCATCTGGGCAACGGCGCCCTATCTGCACAACGGCTCGGTACCGAACTTGTGGGAATTGCTGACGCCGCCCAAACAGCGCAAGGCGACCTTCATGGTTGGCAGCCGCGTCTTTGATCCGAAGCATGTCGGCTATGTGACCGACCAATCGCCTTTCAAGAACGGGGTCTTCGTGACCGACCCGAATAATGCGAATGGCAACGGCAATGGCGGGCACGCGTTCGGTACCCACCTCAGTGAAGCCGAACGCTGGGCGATCATCGAGTATCTGAAAGGGCTATAGAGCACGATCCCGAACAGCGGCGACCGGTTTTCGGAAAAGATCATGCTCCGCCAATAGCGGCGGCGAGGACCAAGTCTACCCCTTCCGCCGCTGCTTCTTCGCCGCCTTGCGCGCGGCATAGCGTTCGTCGCGTGCCGCCTTTTGCTCGGCCAAGACAGCCGCCTCGCGCTCGGCGCGCTCGGCTGCGGCCCGTGCCGCCATCTCCGCGGC
>JBAUOM010000553.1:0-2801 GCA_049579765.1 Xanthobacteraceae bacterium | reverse complement strand
CCCATAGGTAGCGGTTATAGCCGGCGAACAGCTCGTCCCCTCCATCGCCCGACAATGCCACCGTCACGTGCTTCCGCGTCAATTCGGAGACGAGGTAGGTCGGGATCTGGGACGAATCAGCGAACGGTTCGTCGAACCAATCCGGCAGACGCGGGATGACGTCGAGCGCGTGCCGCGGCTCGACGTAGAATTCCGTATGGTCCGTGCCGAGATGGGCGGCGACCCGTTTCGCGCATTGCGCTTCGTCGTAGCCGCTCTCGTGGAAACCGATGGAGAAGGTCTTCACGGGCCGCACGCTCTGCGCCTGCATCAGGGCGACGACAGTCGAGGAATCGATGCCGCCGGACAGGAACGCGCCGAGCGGCACATCGGCAATCATCCTCAGACCAACCGAATCGCGCAGCAGCGCATCCAGTCGCTCTACGGCCTCGTTCGCGTCGGGGGCAGGATCGTTGCGCCGCTGGCCTGCGGCCGCGATGCCGCGCAAATCCCAGAAACATCTCGGCGCCGGCGTCGAACCTGCGCGCAGCGTGAGGATATGGCCGGGCGCGAGTTTTTCCGCCTCGCGATAGATGCTGCGCGGCTGCGCGACATAGGCGTGGCGCAGATAGCCGACCACCGCGTCTTCGTCGATGGTCGGTTTCCACGCCGGGGCGGCGCGAAACGCCTTGAGTTGGGAAGCGAACAGAACCCGCGACGGCGATGCTGCATAATAGAGCGGCTTGATGCCGAGGCGATCGCGCGCCAGCACCAAGCTTCGCGTGTTGCGGTCCCACAATGCAAAGGCGAACATGCCGATCGTCCGTTCGATCGCGGCTTCGACTCCCCACAATGCACAGGCCTCGAGCAGAACCTCGGTATCGCTGTCGCTGCGCATCGAGCAGCCGGCCGCCTGCAGCTCGCGACGGATATCGCGATAATTGTAGATTTCGCCGTTGAAGGTGATGACGTAGCGGCGGTCGGCCGAATGCATCGGTTGCGCGCCGCCGGGACTGAGATCGATGATGGCGAGCCGGCGCTGTCCCAGCACCACGCCGCCCTCGGGCTCGACCCAGACGTCGCCGGCATCGGGGCCGCGATGCCGCACCGTCTCGATCATGGCTTCGCCGATCGAGCGCAGCGTGTCGGCTGGCGTTGCCGCGCGCCAATCGACCATGCCGGCGATACCGCACATTCCCGGACTCCGCTCGCGCCGCCGAACCCTGCGCACGCTCGACAGGCTTGTTGCCGACGCCCTCGCGTTTGTCGAGATCGATTATCGCCGCGAGCGGCCGCCGTGCGGCCGGCGGACCGCCGACCCTGTCACCATGCGCCCGAACGCCACCCGGTCCTTAGATAATGCCACAGCGTGGGATGCGACCACAGCCGGGAGGGCAGATCGACCTCTTGAGTCCGCAAGGTTCCTGCCATGGCGTCCTCCGCCGCCCGTTCGAGCAAAGGCAGGGCCGCGGCCAGCTGCAGGTAGGGATAGGTCGAGTAATTGTCCCGCGCGGTCGGGGCGAGCCGGGCCTGGTAGAGCACGTTGCCGGTATCGATGCCGGCGTCGACGAGATGCACGGTGACGCCGAAATTGCCATTGTCGCCTTCGGCCCTGGCCCAGTAGCCGCCGTGTACGCCACGATATTTCGGCGTGATTCCGGCGTGATAATTGATGAATGGGGCATCGACCGCCCGCAGGACGTCATTCGCGATGATGCGGGTGCCGACGACGAGAACCGCGCCCGGCCGCAACCGCCGCAGATGCCCTATGCACTCGGGCGAATTGACCGAAGCCACGCGGATGATCTCGGCCGCATCGGGCCAGCGCGCGGCAAGGCCCACCTCCCGCATGATCTCGGCAATGCGCCCCTTCACGACCTGCTGCTGCATCCGCTGAAACAGCATGAACGCCAGCTGCCCGGCGACGCGGGCGAGGCCCAGCCGCTCGACCCGCCGGCGCAACAGTAGCGCCCGCGACTCCGGGTTCTCGACGATCACCGCCGCGGCAGGCAAGCGAGCAGCGAGGTAGCGCGCCGCGATGCGACCGGTGGCGCCCTCACAAGTGAGTACGACCACCCTGTCCGTGCGCATGGAAAACCTCGTCGGCCACCGCCGCCATCGTCATCGACCGCATGCCGTAGCGGTCCTGCAGGGTGCGGAAATGATCGAGGATGGCGCGCAGGAACGCCACGTTTTCTTGCAGCTGGACTCCGAAATTGTGCGGATGCCACCACAGATGAAAGAGCGTTCGGCGGCGGGCGGCCGCCTCCATCGCGGAAGTGATGCGCGAGAGGCGCAGACGCTCCAGGGCCGCGTTCTTTCCGGCCGGCCGCAGGAAACGGCTCGCCGGAACATCGACCATGCCATCGACGAGCGTCGGCTCGTGGACGTGCGCGCCCCCGAGCGGCAGATAGCTGTCGGCCAAGCGGGCCCCGCGCACGCGCAGGCTCTGCTCGGCGTCACGCCGCGCCCGGTGGAACCAGGCGCGCTCGTTGCCGCGGAAGGCACGCAACCCCAATTCGCGGCAGACCGCCAGGTGGGACGCGCTGACCTGGTTGCGCGGGAAGGCGATGCTTGCAAGCTCGATCCCGAGCGGAGCAGCGGCCATGCGCGCCGCCTCGAGATCGGCGCGAAAGGCGTTGGTGTCGCCACCCTCCTCCAAGCAATAGAAATGCGAGAAGGTATGAGTGCCGATCTCCTGAGCCGGGTAGCCGATAATTCGCCTGATGAGCGCGAGGCCGTAATAGTGGTGGTCACGCTCCTCGTCGGCCCCGACCTCGGAGAGATAGCGATAGGATGAAATGCGCGGGTCGGAATAGCGC
>JBAUOM010000552.1:0-23689 GCA_049579765.1 Xanthobacteraceae bacterium | reverse complement strand
CTGCACCAGGAGCGCGAGGCCGCCTAGCCAGACGACGAGAGCGCGGCGCCGCCGCCGCGTCGCGGCCCCGCCGGTGCCTGCGGTCATGTGCCGTGCGTGCGTCATGCCGCGAGCTCCTCGATCTCGGCGATGATGGCGTCGCCCATCTGCGCCGTGGTGACGACCTTGGCGCCGTCGGACTTGATGTCGGCGGTGCGCAGTCCCTTGGCGAGCGCGGCGGCGATCGCCTGGTCGATCAGGTCGGCCTCCTTGCCCATGTCGAAGGAGTAGCGCAGCGCCATGCCGAAGGACGCGAGCATGGCGATCGGGTTGGCGATGCCCTTGCCCGCGATGTCGGGCGCGGAGCCGTGCACGGGCTCGTACATGGCCTTGCGTTTCCTCGTCTTGGGATCGACCTCGCCCAAGGACGCCGAAGGCAGCATGCCGAGCGAGCCGGTGAGCATGGCCGCGACGTCGGACAGCATGTCGCCGAACAGGTTGTCGGTGACGATGACGTCGAACTGCTTGGGCCAGCGCACGAGCTGCATGCCGCCGGCGTCGGCGAGCTGGTGCTCGAGCGCGACATCCTTGAACTCGCGGTCGTGCAGTTCCTGCACCACCTCGTGCCAGAGCACGCCGGTCTTCATGACGTTGCGCTTCTCCATCGACGTCACCTTGTTCCGGCGCTTCTTCGCGAGCTCGAAGGCGACGCGGCCGATGCGCTCGATCTCGTAGGTGTCGTAGACCTGGGTATCGACCGCGCGCTTCTGGCCGTTGCCGAGATCCGTGATGGTCTTGGGCTCGCCGAAATAGACCCCGCCGGTCAGTTCCCGCAGGATGATGATGTCGAGCCCGTCCACCACCTCGTGCTTGAGGCTCGAGGCGTCCGCGAGCGCGGGGTAGCAGATGGCGGGACGGATATTGGCGAACAGGCCGAGCTCCTTGCGCAGCCGCAGCAGCCCCGCTTCCGGCCGCACGTCGTAGGGCACGCCATCCCATTTCGGCCCGCCGACGGCGCCGAAGATCACGGCGTCGGCGGCGTGCGCCTTGGCCATGGTCTCCTCGGTGATGGCGACCTTGTGAGCGTCGTAGCAGGCGCCGCCGACGAGCCCCTCGTCGGTCTCGAACCGGCTCATGCCGCGCGCGTTCGTGAAAGCGATGAGCTTCTTCACCTCGGCCATGACCTCCGGGCCGATGCCGTCGCCGGGGAGAAGAAGGAGCTTGTGGGTTGCCATGGGCCTCACCAGACATCAGAACCGACGGATTGCTAAAGATCGCCGCCCGCCTTTGCAAGGAGCCGCGTTGGGCTTAGAGGGAAAGCGCATGGCGCAAGCGCGTCCGAAAGTCGTCATCGTCGGCGCCGGCTTCGGCGGGCTCGAAGCCGCGAAGTCGCTTTCCCGCGCGCCCGTCGACGTGGTGGTGATCGATCGCCAGAACCATCACTGCTTCCAGCCTCTGCTCTACCAGGTCGCGACCGCCGCGCTGTCGCCGGCCGACGTGGCGTGGCCGATCCGGCACATCCTGCGCGCGCAGGAGAACGCAACGGTGCTGATGGCGCAAGTGCGCGGCATCGACACCGACAAGCGGATCGTTCACGCCGATTCGATCAGCGTTCCCTACGACTACCTGGTGCTGGCGACCGGCGCGACCCATTCCTATTTCGGCCACGACGAGTGGGCCGAGGTGGCGCCGGGCCTCAAGCGCATCGAGGACGCCACCCGCATCCGGCGGCACATCCTCATCGCCTTCGAGCGGGCCGAGCTCGCGACCGACGAAGCCGAGCGCCGGCGTCTTCTCACCTTTGCGATCGTGGGCGGCGGCGCCACCGGGGTCGAGATGGCCGGCGCCATCTCCGAGGTGGCGCGGCAGAGCCTGGCGAAGGATTTCCGCCGCATCGATCCGACCGCGGCGCGCATCGTCCTGATCGAGGCCGGGCCGCGCATCATGCCGACGCTGCCGGAGAACCTGTCGGATTACGTCAAGCGCACCCTCGCCAAGAAGGGCGTCGAGGTGATGACGTCGACCCGCGTCACGGCGTGCGATGCCCGCGGGGTCGAGCTCGAGCATGGCCGGCTCGACGCCGGAACCGTGATCTGGGCCGCCGGCGTCGTCGCCTCGCCGGCGGCGCGCTGGCTCGACGTGGCCCACGATCGCGCGGGACGAGTGCGCGTCAACGCCGATCTGTCAGTTCCGGGCCATCCGGATGTGTTCGCGGTCGGCGACACCGCGATCGTTGCAGACCAGCCGGGCATCCCCGGCACCGCGCCGCCCGCCAAGCAGATGGGCGCCTATGTCGGCCGGCTCATCGCCACGCGGGTCGCGGGCCGCCCGCCGCCACCGCCGTTCCGCTACCGCCACGTCGGCGATCTCGCCACCATCGGGCGCCATGCCGCGGTGGTGAAGCTCGGCTGGCTCGAGCTCACCGGCTTCCTCGGCTGGCTGTTCTGGAGCCTGGTGCACATCTATTTCCTGATCGAGGTGCGCGACCGCTTCATCGTCGCCTTCACCTGGCTATGGGACTACCTCACCTTCCAGCGCGGCGCGCGGCTCATTACCGAGGTGCCGCCGGCGGAGAAGGGATGACGCGGGCCGTACCCGCTCAACTCCCGCTGAACCAGTTGTAGCCCTGGTCCTCCCAGTAGCCGCCGAGATACTTGTCGGTGACCGCGAGCTCCATCACGTGCTTGGGGTTCTTGAAGCCGAGCTTGGTCGGCATGCGCACCTTCATTGGGAAGCCGTACTTGCGCGGCAGGATCTCGCCGTCGAACCTGAAGGTCATCTGCGTCTGCGGATGCAGCGCGGTCGGCATGTCGATCGAGGTGGAGTAGCCCTCGGCGCAGCGGAACCAGACGTATTTTGCGCGGGTATCGGCGCCGACCCGGCGGAGGAACTCGCGCAACGGCGTCCCGGTCCACTTGCCGATCGCGCTCCAGCCCTCGACGCAGATGTGGCGGGTGATCTGGGTCTCCTGCGGCAGCGCGTAGAGCTCGTCGAGCGTCCACGACTTCTTGTCGTCGACCATGCCGCCGACCTCGAGCTTGTAGTCCTCCTTGTCGACCTCGGGCGCTTCGTCCTCGGGGTAATAGGCGTTGAACGGAAACGGGCGCGTGACCGCGCTGTCGGGGTAAGTGGGCGCAAGCTTGTTCGGGTTGAACAGCCACGCCTGCGCGCGGTCGTTGAGATAGGAAATCTTGGTCAGCGCCTGCTCCGCCGACGGGCCGTCGATGATGTCGCAGCCCGTGAGGAAGGCGAGCGCGCCGAGGCTCGCGCCGCCGCGCAGGAACAGGCGGCGGGTGGGAGCGGGCATGAGCTTGGCAGCGTCCCTGACGAGCAGCTTGGGATCGACGCCGGGTGGAGCTCTTCGAATGCGCGACATCGCATTCCTCCTCGATTTGCCAGCGCGCGGCGGGCGGGGCCGACCGCTATCGCCCGGTGACCATGGCGCGCAGCGACTTCGGCACTAGAAGGGCCATCACCACGTGGACGACGAGAAAGCCGACGATCGCCGCCATGGCGAAGAAGTGGACGTAACGGGCGGCGTCGTAACCGCCGAACACCGCGGTGAGCTCCTGCAATTGCACGGGCTTCCAGATCGCCAGCCCCGACAGCACGATGACGATGCCGGCCAGGATGACCCCGACATAGAGCAGCTTCTGCACCGCGTTGTAGACCGAGAGGTCGTCGTGCGCGAGCCTGCCCGCGAGTGCCGCCCTGGCGTCGGCCAAGACCGCGCCGGGCGTGATCGGAACGAGCTTGCGCCTGAACCGGCCGGTCGCAAGACCGAGCGCGACATAGACGAGACCGTTTACCGCCAGCACCCACATCGCTGCGAAGTGCCACAGCAGCGCGCCGGCGAGCCAGCCGCCCAGCGTGATCGCACCGGGAAACGCGAACGGGAACAGCGGCGAGGCGTTGTAGATCTGCCAGCCCGAGCCGATCATGACGGCCATGGCCAGGGCGTTGATCCAATGCGTGACGCGCACCCAGGCCGGATGGATGACGGCCTGCCGCGGTGCGGCTGGGGTTAGAACGTCATCGTGGGTGGCTTCGATCGACATGGCCCGGCTCTTGCAAGTCTCGTACAAGTGATCGGCTCCGGAAAGCTTATCGCCCGGGTCGTCTGACGTCACCGCGGGCGCCATTGACGCCGCAACACAGCTACGTGATGACATGCCCGCCGGATGCACGTCCGCCGTCACGGCGGGCCCGGCTCGCCGGGGCCGGCCGTCAGGTCGCCGGACAGGATGTAATCGAGGTGGCAGCCAATAAGAGGTGACGCCGCAGCATGTCGAAAACGAGCACCGGCAATTTCTTCGAGGACTTTCGCATCGGGCAGGTGATCAGGCATGCGACCCCGCGCACCATCACGGCCGGGGACGTGGCGCTCTACAACGGCCTGTTCGGCCCGCGCTTTGCGGTGCAGTCGTCGGACGTGTTCGCGCGCGCGATCGGCTATCCGCGCGCGCCGGTCGACGACCTCCTGGTCTTCCACGTGGTGTTCGGCAAGACAGTTCCGGACGTCTCGCTCAACGCGGTCGCCAATCTCGGCTATGCCGCCTTCCGCGTGCTGGCACCGGTCTATCCCGGCGACACCCTCAATGCCGTCTCCGAGGTGATCGGGCTCAAGGAGAATTCGAGCCGCAAGACCGGCATCGTGTTCGTGCGCTCGACCGGCTGCAAGCAGGACGGCAGCAAGGTGCTCGAATACGTGCGCTGGGTGATGGTGCGAAAGCGCGACGAAGCGGCGCCGGCGCCGGGCGATCATGTACCGAGGCTCCCCGACGCGGTGCTGCCGAGCACACTCGGCGACGCCTGTCCGCGCATCGACATCGCCGCCTACGACTTCACGCTCGCCGGCAGCCCCGATCGTTTCGGCGACTACGCCGTCGGCGAGAAGATCGACCACGTCGACGGCGTGACGGTGGAGGAAGCCGAGCACCAGATCGCGACGCGGCTCTATCAGAACACCGCGCGCATCCATTTCGATCAGCACTCGGCGGCGCAGGGCCGCTTCGGCCGCCGCCTGGTCTATGGCGGGCACGTGATCTCGCTCGCGCGCGCTCTCTCCTTCAACGGGCTGGCCAACGCCTTCCACATCGCCGCCATCAACGGCGGCCGCCACGTATCCCCGCTGTTTGCGGGCGCGACCGTGTTCGCCTGGTCCGAGGTGCTCGCCAAGGCGGACGTGCCGGGCCGCGACGACGTCGGCGCGCTGCGGCTGCGCACGGTGGCGGCCAAGGATCGGCCCTGCGCCGATTTCCCGCTCAAGGCCGGCGACGAGGATGATCCCGCGGTGCTGCTCGATCTCGACTATTGGGCGCTGATGCCGCGCTGAAGGGAGCGGCAGAGCTAGGCTGGCGAGCGGTCGGGCCGGTGGGTCGCGCGACCGGCTACGCGGCGGTCCGCAAGTGCTCGACCAGCTGGCGGGCATAGGGCGGCAGCTCGTCGAAGCTGCGGATGCAGATCGTGAGCTCGCGTGCCGCCCAGGGATCGGTCAGCGTCACCGGGACGATCGCCATGGTGCTCGCCACCCGGCGCGCGGTGGTCTCCGGCACGATGCCGATGCCCACATTGCATTCGACCAGCCGGCACACGGCGTCGAAGCTGCGCAATTGCACGCGCAGCCGCAGCGGCTGCCCGATGCGCGCCGCCTTGTCGGCGAGGAAGCGCTGCAGCGCGCTCGCGCGGTCGAGACCGACGAAGTCGTGATCCAGCACCTCCGCGAACGAAATCTTCGCGCGCCGGGCGAGCGGATGCTCGCGGGCGACCACCAGCACGAACCGGTCCTTGCGGAAGGGATAGGTCTCGAGCGCGCTCGCATCGACGGTGGCCGCGACGATGCCGAGATCGGCGACGCCTTCGGCGATCAGGCCCACGATCTCGTCGCTCAGCCGCTCCTCGAGGTCGACGCTGACATTGGGATGCGTCGACAGAAACGAGCTCAGCGCCTCCGGCAAAAATTCGGTCAGCGCATTGGTGTTGGAAAGCACGCGGATCTGGCCGGCGAGCCCGCCGGCATAGGCGCCGAGGTCCTCGCGCAGCCGCTCGGCCTGGCGCAGGATCGCGCGCGCGTGCTGCAACAGCGTGCGGCCGGCTTGGGTCGGGGTCACGCCCTGCCGTCCGCGCACGAGCAGCGCGGCGCCGAGCGCCTCTTCCATATGGCGGATGCGCGTGGAGGCTGCGGCGAGCGCGAGATGCGCGCGCTCGGCGCCGCCGGTGATGCTGCCGGCCTCCACGACGTGGCGAAATAGGCTGAGATCGGTCAGGTCGAAACGCATGACACCCACGGCTTGCCTTCGAATTTGACGAAGGAAAGCTACGCGAAATACCTATTGTCCGCCAGGTCCTTCGCCATCATATTCGCGCCGGGCGAAACCATATCACGGTCGCGATCCGCTGTCGGCGGTCGATTGCGGCGCATTGCAACATTGGCTAGGAACGCACAGAGGCGCGGGCGAGGCGGAGAAAAAAATGGCCGAGACCAGGGCTCCCGTTGAGCGGCCGCTGTCGCCCCATCTCTTCATCTACAAGCCGATGCTGACGATGATGATGTCGATCGTGCATCGCATCACCGGCGCCGCGCTCTATTTCGGCACCTTGCTGGTGGCCTGGTGGTTGCTCGCCGCGGCCTCCAGTCCCAACGCCTATGCCGGCGTCGGATCGTTCATGAGCTCGTTCGTCGGCCGGGTCATCCTGTTCGGCTATACCTGGGCGCTGATGCATCACATGCTGGGCGGCATCCGGCACCTGATCTGGGACAACGGATACGGCTTCGGTCCGCACGAGCGCGAGTGGCTGGCGGTGGCGAGCCTCGTCGGTTCGATCAGCCTGACCGTCGTCATCTGGGTCCTCGGCTATCTGTTCATGGGAGGGACGCGCTGATGGTGGCGGGAAAGATGAGCACGCCGCTCTCGCGCGTGCGCGGATTGGGGTCCGCCAGATCCGGCACCGGGCATTTCTGGCGCCAGCGCCTCACCGCCGTCGCCAACGTGCCGCTGAGCATCGCGTTCGTCTTCATCGTGGTGGGCCTGCTCGGCCGCAACCACGCCGCCGTGGTGCAGATCCTCGGCTCGCCGATCGTGGCCGTGACCATGCTGCTGTTCATCGTGTCGATCACCGCGCACATGCGCATCGGCATGCAGGTCATCATCGAGGATTACGTGCACGACGAGCGCACCAAGCTGACCCTGCTGATGGCGAACACCTTCTTCGCCGTCGCGATCGCTTTCACCTCGGCCTTCGCCATTTTCATGCTCAGCTTCAAGGTTTGAGTCGTGGCCAGCAACGAACCCACCAACGGCAAGGCGCCGGCCACCAACGGCCGCGCCTATCCGATCGAGGATCACAGCTACGACGTCGTCGTGGTCGGTGCCGGCGGCTCCGGTCTGCGCGCCGTGGTGGGCTGCAGCGAGGCCGGGCTCAAGACTGCCTGTATCAGCAAGGTGTTCCCAACCCGCTCGCATACGGTCTCGGCGCAGGGCGGCATCGCCGCCGCGCTCGGCAACATGGGGGAGGACGACTGGCGCTGGCACATGTACGACACGGTCAAGGGGTCGGACTGGCTCGGCGACCAGGACGCTATCGAATACATGTGCCGCAGCGCGCCCAACGCCGTCTACGAGCTCGAGCATTGGGGCCTGCCGTTCTCGCGCCGGGACGACGGCAAGATCTACCAGCGTCCGTTCGGCGGCATGACCACACATTACGGCAAGGGCACCGCGCAGCGTACCTGCGCCGCCGCCGATCGCACCGGCCACGCCATGCTGCACACGATGTACGGCCAGGCGTTGCGCCACGCCGCCGAATTCTTCATCGAGTTCTTCGCCATCGACCTGATCATGGACGAGGAGGGCCGCTGCCGCGGCGTCGTCGCCATCAAGCTCGACGACGGCTCGATCCACCGCTTCGGCGCCCAGATGACCATTCTCGCCACTGGCGGCTACGGGCGCGCCTACTATTCCTGCACCGGCGCCCATACCCAGACCGGCGACGGCAACGCCATGCTGCTGCGCGCCGGCCTGCCGCTGCAGGACATGGAATTCGTGCAGTTCCATCCGACCGGTATCTACGGCGCCGGCTGCCTGATCACCGAGGGCGCGCGCGGCGAGGGCGCCTATCTCGTCAATTCCGAGGGCGAGCGCTTCATGGAGCGCTACGCGCCCTCCGCCAAGGACCTGGCCTCGCGTGACGTCGTGTCGCGCGCCATGACCATCGAGATCCGCGAGGGCCGTGGCGTCGGCAAGCTCAAGGACCACATCCACCTGCACCTCGATCATCTCGATCCCGAGATGCTGCACGAGCGGCTGCCGGGGATTGCCGAGCTCGCCCGCATCTTCGCCGGGGTCGACATCGCGCAGGAGCCGATCCCGATCGTTCCGACCGTGCACTACAACATGGGCGGCATCCCGACCAATTATCACGGCGAGGCGCTCACCAAGAAGAACGGCCAGGACGACGCCGTGGTGCCCGGCCTGATGGCGCTGGGCGAGGCAGCCTGCGTGTCCGTGCACGGCGCCAATCGTCTGGGCTCCAATTCCCTGATCGATCTCGTCGTGTTCGGGCGCGCCGCCGCCGTACGCTGCGCCGAAATCCTGCATCCCGGTGACAGCCATCCCGACCTGCCCAAGGACTCGGCCGAGCATGCGCTGGCGCGCCTCGACCGCTTCCGCCACGCCGCCGGCAAGACCCCGACGGCGCAGTTGCGCGTCGAGATGCAGAAGGTGATGCAGAACAATTGCGCCGTGTTCCGCACCGCCGGGGTGCTGGAAGAGGGGCACAAGCTCATCCACGGGGTCTACGCCGGCATTTCCGACATCAAGGTCACGGACCGTTCGCTGATCTGGAACTCGGACCTGATCGAGACGCTCGAGTTCGACAACCTGATCGCGCAGGCCGTGGTCACCATGGACTCCGCGCGCAACCGCACCGAAAGTCGCGGCGCGCACGCGCGCGAGGACTTCCCCGAGCGCGACGACAAGAACTGGATGAAGCACACGCTGGCCTGGATGGATCCGAAGGGCGTCGTCGCCATCGACTATCGTCCGGTGCACACCTATACGCTCACCAACGAAGTGTCCTATATCGAGCCGCGGGCGCGGGTGTACTGAGCGAACGAGAACGCGAGAGGCGCGAAGGCGAATATCCCATGGCCCAATTCACCCTGCCCAAGAACTCGAGGATCACCGAAGGCAAGACCTGGGCGTATCCGGCCGGGGCGCAGGACGTGCGCGAGTACAAGATCTATCGGTGGAATCCGGACGACGGCAATAATCCGTGCATGGACACCTACTACATCGACTGCGCCGATTGCGGGCCGATGGTTCTCGACGCGCTCATCTGGATCAAGAACAACATCGACCCTACGCTCACCTTCCGCCGCTCCTGCCGCGAAGGCGTGTGCGGATCGTGCGCCATGAACATCGACCATACCAACACGCTCGCCTGCACCAAGGCGATGGACGACGTGAAGGGTGCGATCAAGATCTATCCGCTGCCGCACCAGCCGGTGGTGAAGGACCTCGTCCCCGATCTCACCAACTTCTATGCCCAGCACGCCGCGATCGAACCGTGGCTGCAGACCACCTCGCCGACGCCGCAGAAGGAGTGGAAGCAGAGCCACGAGGACCGCCAGAAGCTCGACGGTCTCTACGAGTGCATCCTGTGCGCGTGCTGCTCGACCGCCTGCCCGAGCTATTGGTGGAACAGCGAGCGCTTCCTCGGCCCCGCTGCGCTCCTTCAGGCCAACCGCTGGCTGCAGGACAGCCGCGACGAGGCGACCGGACAGCGTCTCGACGATCTCGAGGACCCGTTCCGCCTCTATCGCTGCCACACCATCATGAACTGCGCCAAGGCCTGCCCGAAGAGCCTCAACCCGGCCAAGGCCATCGCCGAGATCAAGCGCATGATGGTCGAGCGGCAGGCGTGATCGGCGATCCCGACGAGCCTTGCCGGCAACCCTGCGTCATGGCGGCACGCCTCGCCGTGATAGCGCCGGTCTAACCGAAATTCTGCAGCATCTTCTGCCGCGCGAATTGCGCGAGCTCGGCGAGGTCGCCGTCGCCGGCTCCGCCCGCCACCGCCGCCGAGAACGCCGCCAGCGTGCCCGCGCCGAGCGGCATCGGGACGCCCGAGAGCGCGCCGGTCGCGACCGCCGACATGATGTCTTTTCTCATCGTCCGGATGTCGAGCGTCACCTCGGCCTTGCCGCCGAGCAGCACGGGGATCTTGCTCTGCAGCCAGCCGGTCGCCGTCGGCGCCTCTTTGAGCACGTCGAGCATCTGCGCGAGCGTCAGCCCCTGCGTCATCCCGAGCGCGAGGGATTCCGACAGCGCCTGAATATAGGCGCCGAGCCCGAGATTGACCGCGAGCTTCATGGCATAGCCGCTCCCGTTCGGCCCCATGTGCACGATGCGGCGCGCCAGCTTGTCGAGCACGACGCGTGCGCGTTCGACGTCCTCGGCGCGCCCGCCCGCGAGCGAGAGGAGCTTGCCTTCGCGCACGCTCGGAATCGTGCCGAGCACCGGCGACTCGATCAGCCGCGCACCCTTGGCTTCGACGACGGGGGCGAGCTCCCGGCCCGTCATCGGCTGCAGCGTGCTCATCTCGATGAACAGCCGGCCCTCGACGTCCGTGGTCAGAAGACCGTTCTCGCCGGTGAACATCTTCCGCACGCCGTTGTCTTCGGTGATGATCGAAATCGCGATCTCGGTCTCGGCCGCGATCGCCCTCGGATTGGGCGCAACGCGCACGCCGCGGTCCGCCGCCGCCTTCCTCGGCTTTTCCGCATGATCCCAGGCGACGATCTCGAATCCCTGCTCGGTGAGCCGTTGCGCGATGGCGCTGCCCATGCGGCCGAGCCCGACAAGTCCGATCTTCATGATTGCAACCCCTTGCCACGCGTTACCGGATTGGAATGCGGCCATCCGCGGGCGTTCGAACGGTATGGCGGACCAGTGTCCTGTTTCCGGCGTTCGTATCCCTTTGCAGCCCGCGTTCGTACGAACGTCGGAACCCAAGGGACACTTAGCAACTCCATGATCCTGGCGTGGCTTTGGATTTGATGTTGCTAAGAAGCATTGCACCAACACAAGTAGGAACGTCAAATCCGCCACACCAATCTTGCAGTTTGACCGCCGCCGGGAGAGAAACGCAATGCATATGCAGATTGACCGTGCCGGAGGGAGCATGCGCAAGCCGATCCGCCGGGTGGTGACCGGCCACGACGCCGCCGGCCGGTCCATGTTCGTCATGGACGGGCCGCCGCCACACGTCTACAGCCGCAGTCCGGGAAGCGCCGTCGTCACCGAATTGTGGGAGACGCGGGCGGCACCCGCCGACAATCGCGGCGCTGCCGAAGTCACCGATCATCCCTTCCGGCTCGCGCCGCCGAGCAACGGCACGGTGTTTCGCATCATCGAATATCCACCGGACAAGCAGCGCCTCGCGGCGTTGCAGCAGCAGCGCGCGAGCGCCGATGACGGTTCCGGTCACGGCGAAGCCTTCGATCGCGGCTCGCCGCGCCATCCCGGCTTTCACAAGACCAGCTCGGTCGATTACGCCATCGTGCTCGCCGGCGAGATCTATGCGCTGATGGACGAGGGCGAGGTTCTGCTCGAGCCGGGCGACGTGCTGGTGCAACGCGGCACCAACCATGCCTGGAGCAATCGCAGCGATGCGCCGGCCTATCTCGCCTTCGTGCTCATCGACGCCGAGCCGGTATGATGCCGCTCACGGCTGGCGAACGGCCGCGCGCCGTTGCATGATCGCGCGGCAGGCTCATCTCATCCAGCCGAATACGGGAGAAACGCGATCATGGCTCTGAGCGCAGACGTTCGCCGGGTGGTCACCACCATCGACAAGAACGACAAGGCGGTGGTGCTGCTGGACGGCCCCAATCCGCACAAGAAGGTCCGGCCGCAGGCGCAGACGGTGTCGCGGGTCTTGTGGGTGACGGATCAGACCCCTGCCGATCTCTCCGGCGCCGCCGACCGCGCCGCCGTCGAGATCGGCATCATGCCGCCGCGCGGTGGCACGGTCTTCCGCGTCGTCGACTTTCCGCCGGAGACCGCGGAGATGAGCAAGCTCGACCCCAGCACCATGCATCACAGCCTGGGCGACGGCGCGCCCAAGCGCGGACTGCCGCCTCGGCACCCCGCCATGCACCGCACCCGCACCGTGGACTATGCCATCGTCATGGCGGGAGAGATCGACATGCTGCTCGACGATTCGGAGATCCACCTCAAGGCGGGCGACGTGCTGGTCCAGCAGGGCACCAATCACGCCTGGGTCAATCGCGGCACCGAGCCGTGTCGCATCGCCTTCGTCTTGGTCGACGCCAAGGAGCCTTGAGCATCGGCGCCAGCGCGGAACATAATCAGCACGATTCGCGGCGGCGGCCGGCGCGGCCGACCTCGGCGACAGGGAGGAATGCGCGATGGAAATCAGGCCCGCTCGCGCGGAGGCGGAGCTCCGTCCTCCAGGCGTCAGCTCGAGACCATTGTCGGCGGCATTGGGCGCCGAGATCATCGGCGTCGATCTGAGCCGGCCGATCGACGATCCTACCTTCGCGCAAATCCGCGATGCCTGGCACGAGCATCTCGTGATCCTGCTGCGCGATCAGGAGCTGAGCGAGGAGGATCAGGTCCGCTTCGCGGAGAAGTTCGGCCCGCCGGCGGTGATCCACACCAAGCAGTTCGTGCGCAACCATCCCGCCGTGATGCTGATCTCGAACATCCGGGAGGACGGCAAGCCGATCGGTGCCTTGCCCGACGGCGAGATGCAGTTCCACACCGACCAGTGCCACCAGGAGCGGCCGGCGATGGCCTCGATGCTCTACGCCATCGAGGTGCCGCGCGCGGGAGGCAATACGCTGTTCGCAAACGGCTACAAGGCCTATGAAACCCTGCCCGCGGCGATCAAGCAGCGCATCGAGGGCCGCAAGGCGCTCAACGCCTACGACTACGACACGGCAGCGATGAAGCGCGGTACGCGGGTCGCCGAAGGCGTGCCGTCCTACGTGCATCCGGTGGTGCGCACCCATCCGGCGACCGGCCGCAAGGCGCTCTACGTCAATCGCCTGATGACGGTGCGGATCGAAGGGCTGCCCGCGCAGGAAAGCGACGACTTGCTGGACGCGTTGTTCGAGCACCAGGAGCGCCGCGAATTCATCTATGAGCACGTCTGGCGCCCCGGTGACCTCCTGATGTGGGACAACCGCTGCACGCTGCATGCCCGCACCGATTTCAGCGCGCACGAGCGGCGCCTGATGCGGCGGGTGACCATCCTCGGCGAAAAGCCGGTGTGATCCGGTTCGCCTTGCGCGTCTTCGCTGTCCGCGATCGGTCGATCCGGTCATCGTCCGGACCAAGAGCACGACGCGCAACAGGGGACGTTGATCGGAGACCCGATGGCCGCTTCGCCCATCTACCTCACCGAAGCCGACGTCGGCCGTCTCGTTACGGTCGGGGATGCCGTCGCCGCGCTCGAGGAGCTGTTCGCGACCTGGGGCCAGCCCGGCACCAGCAACCTGCCGCGCCAGCGCGCGCGGTTGGCCGGCGGCGCCTTCAACCTGATGGGCGCTGCCTACGGCGCCAAGGGCGTGCACGGGCTCAAGGCCTATTCCGGCATCAAGGGCGGGCAGTTCCACACGCTGCTGTATTCCTCCATCGACGGCCGGCTCGAAGCGATGATCGAGGCGGACCTGTTCGGGCAGATGCGTACCGGCGCGGCGAGCGGACTTGCCGCCAAGCTGCTCGCCAGGCCGGAGGCGCGCACGCTGGGCGTCATCGGCGCCGGACGCCAATCGCGCATGCAGGTGCTGGCGGTCTGCGCCGTGCGGCCGATCCGCCGCGTGAACGTCTTCGCGCGCACGCCCGAGCACCGCGAGAGCTATGCGCGCGCGATGGAGAAGGAACTCGGCGACGAGTTGCGGCCCGCGCCGTCGGGAGAGGCCTGCGTGGCCGATGCCGACATTGTGGTGACCATCACCAAATCCGCCGAGGCGGTGTGCCGCGCCGAGTGGCTCAAGGAAGGCACGCATGTCAACGCGGCCGGCGCCAATTCCGCCGATCGGCGCGAGGTCGATGCCGAGACGGTGCTGCGCGCCGCCGTGAAGGCGACCGATCACGTCGAGCAGGCCAAGGTGGAGGCGGGCGAGTTTCGCGATCTGGTAGCGGCCGGCAAGCTCGCCTGGTCCGACATTCGCGAGCTCGGCGAGCTCGCTACCGGCAAGGCCGCGGGCCGCACCTCGGCGTCCGAGCTGACCCTGTTCAAGTCGCTCGGCATCGCGCTCGAGGACGTCGCCTTTGCCGAGCTCGTCCTTCGCCGCGCGCTCGCCGCCGGCGTCGGCCGGCCGTTGCCGGTGTAAGCGATGGGCGCACGACCGCAACGCAGCCGTGGTCCGTGAGCGATGCCGAGATAAAAGAGTTCGGTCACGCCATCGGCTGCAGCCGCCGCACGAGCCATCCGAGGCTCAGCCCCTGCACCACGATCGTGAACACCGCGACCGCGTAAGTCGCGGCGAGCAGCGCCGGTTTTTCGGACGTGTAGGGAATCGACAGCGCCAGCGCCACCGAGATCCCGCCGCGAATCCCTCCCCAGGTCAAAATCGGAATGGTCCCCTTTTCGAACTCCGTCTTTACGCTCAGTGCCAGGACCGGAAGCGACACGGCGCAAAGCCGAGCGATCAGAACAATGGGGATAGCCGCCAGAGCAAGCGGCATGAGGGAGGCATCGAAACGGATGATCAAGACCTCGAGACCGATCAAGAGAAACAGGATCGAATTCAGGATCTCGTCGACCAGCGTCCAGAACGCGAACAAATAGCGTTGCGTTACGTCGCTCATCGCGAATTGGGCGCCGTGGTTGCCGATCAGGACGCCGGCCACGACGACGGCAATGGGGCCGCTGGTGTGCAGGTTCAGAGCGAGCGAATATGTTCCGGTGACCAGCGCAAGCGAGATCAGCACTTCGATGGGATAGTCGTCGATCGCGCGCATCGCGTGGTAGGCGGCATATCCGGTGGCCAGGCCCAGGACTGCGCCGCCGATTGCTTCGACGAAAAACAGCTTGGCGACCTCGGTCACACCGAAGCTGCTGCTGTCCGAGCTGGTTGCCGCAGCCACCAGGACCGTGAACAGAACAACCCCGATGCCGTCGTTGAACAAGGATTCGCCGGAGATATCCATCTCCAGCGTCTTTCCGATCTTCGTCTCCTTCAGCGTGCTCAACACCGCCACCGGATCGGTCGGACTGATCAGGGCGCCGAACACCAGCGCCCAGGAGAACGGCACCGGGCTCCCAAGCCAGCGCGAGATCGATGCAAGCCCGATCGCGACCACGATCGTCGAGATGAACACGCCGACGGTCGCCATGATACCGACGGTCCAGCTGCGATCCCGCAGCTTGGAAAAATCGACATGCAGAGCTCCAGCGAACAGGAGGAAACCCAGCATCCCCTCAAGCAGGGCCTCGGAGAAATGGACCTGGCCGATCAATTCGCTCAGGTCGTGGTAGATCTTGCCGCCGGGAAACAGGGCCTCGAAACCCACGAGGACGAACGAAGCCGCGAGCCCCATCAACAGCAGCCCGACCGCGTTCGGCAGGCGGAAGACGATGCTGTTGAACCACGCGAAAACCGCGGTCAGCGTCAAAAGGATCGCGCCAAGATCGAACAACGACAGCATTCCAGAGCTTCCTCTCGCGGGCATAACGCCTGTGGCCCTCGGCCGATGCGCATCCCGGTCGAGAAACTTTGCGGAACATGGCAGTCGAGGCGGCGGCGGGCCTTGGCCCTGACGCGGGGAGAGGCGCCATTTTGCCGCGGGACGCCGTCACGCCATGGCTGCTCGAGCCCCCGACGCCGTCAGCATGTCGAAACTTTCCGCCCGGGTATAGCGGAGGAACGAAAGCAGCAGCCTCCGGTTGTCGTGACGGCCCGCCCGATGGGCATCGATTGCGCGCCGCCGGCGCGCTCACACTCGCCGACGTGGCCGGCATCGCCGTGGTGGTCGTGATCGGGGCCTGACTGCAAATGCTCAAGCCGGAGCCTAGACCGCGATCGCCTGGCGCAGAATTGTGCGCGCGGCGTCGGAGCCGTCGAGCTGGCGCAGCGTGCGGCGCTTGATCTTCCAGCCCTGCGGGGTGCGCGCCAGCTCCCAGCGGTTCGCCGTCATGCGATGGACGCGGAAGCCGCGGGAGCTGCCGTGGTTGGGGACGTCGACGGGATCGCCCTGCGTCTGCGGCACCAGGATCTGAAGATAGGACGTGACCACGGCGGTATCGCCGTCGACGACGACGTGGGGCAGGCCGGTGAAATGTGCCAGCCCGCGCGCGATCGCCGCCTGATGCTCCGGCGTGAGCACCTGCTCGGCGATGGCGTCGCGCCCGCGCGGGCTCGAGAGGTTTTCGCCGCGGTCGAACACGCCGTCCTCCACCCAGCTCGCCGCGATGTGCGCCTTGCCGCCGGTGTCCGCGCTCGGCGGGTGGCTGGCGATCAGATTGTAGATTTCGAGCCGGTCCTCGATCGCGCGGACGCGATCTTCGAGGCTGCGGGTGGCGCTCATGTTACACTCCTTCATCGCGCGAGTAGCGGATAGCTGATAGTGAATGGCGAATGACGAATGGCGAATAGCGAATAGCGAATAGCGAATGCGGACCGCCCGCTCACTATTCGCTACTCCCCATTCGCTATTCGCTACCTTCAGCGCCGCGGGATCACCTCGCCGATCGCGCCGGCGTCGTGGGCGGAGAAGAACAGCCGGCCGTCGGGAATGGCGACAATGGCGCGGGCGCCGCAGCCCGCGAGCGGGATCGCGTATTCGCCGATCACTGTGCCGTCCGGTGCCATGCGGCCGATCTTGTTGGCAAAGTTCTCGGTGAACCAGAGGTCGCCGTCCGGCGCCACGGCGACGCCGCGCAGGGAGGCGTCGGGCGTGTGCACCGGCCATTCGGTCACGCGGCCGTGCGCGTCGATGCGCCCGAGCGCATTGGCCTTGGTCTCGACGAACCAGATGTGGCCGTCGGGATGAACGGCCATGGCGCGCGGCTCGCTGTTCGGCGTCGGGATTTGGTATTCGGTGACGCGGCCGTCCATGGTGATCCGGCCGATCTGCCCGGCTTCGTATTCGCTGAACCAGAGGTCACCGCCGCGCACCACGAGTGACAGCGGCCGACAGCCCGGGGTGAGGCCTTGCGAAAATTCCGTCACCGCGCCGTCCGGAGTGATCCGGCCGATGCGGCTGAGCTGCGCTTCGGAGAACCATACGTTTCCGTCCGGTCCTGCGATGATGCCGTCCGGTCCCGCGCCGGGGGTCGCGACGGGGAATTCGGTGATCGCGCCCGACGTGGTGATCCGCCCGATCCGGTTGCCGGCGCTCTCGCAGAACCACAGCGCGCCGTCGGCCGCGGGGATGATGCCGATGGGCCGGCTCTCCGGCGTCGGCGTCTGGAACTCGGCGAAGCTGCCGTCGCCGGGATTCATTCTCCCGATCTTGGAGGCCCCGCTTTCGCAGAACCAGAGATGCCGGTCCGGGCCGAACACGACGATGTACGGCTTGCTGTCCGGCGTGGGAATCGGATGCAGGACGATCTCGACGTCGGGATGGGATGTCCGCTCATACCGCGACGAGGCTGCGCGAGTCCCTGACACCATCGATTTCCTCCCCCCTGGCGACGCAATCCCCCGCCGCCGCGCTCAAATGGACATGCCGGACAGCCGCGCGGCCGTGGCTGACGGCGTTGCGGCGAGGAAATCCGAGCGAGCGGCGGCACGATCACCGCGGCCGAGCGAACGGACGTGCGTCCAATTGCGCGGCATTACGCCTTGGGCTAACCGTATCATAATCCAAACGGGCATCTCAAACCCGCCGCATCACAAGCAATAATTGCGAAATGGAGGAAGCGACGATGAAATCGCTCGGCATCTGCCTCGTCGTGGCGCTGTTGGCGACCGCATCCGCGGCTGCGCAGACCGTCAGTATCGTGACCACGCCGAGCGGCTCGTTCACGAATTCGGCCGGCGCTGCGATGGCCAAGGTCATCGGCGAAAAGACCAAGCTGCGGGCGATCCTGCAGGCGCAGGCGTTGCAGGCCATGATCCCGGTCGCCGCCGGCTCGGCCGAGTTCGGGATGGGCAATTCGTTCGACACCACCTTCTACGTGAAGGGCACGGGCGAATACGAGGGCCAGGGCGAGCACAGGAACCTGCGCAACGTCGCCACCCTGCTGCCCTATCAGGTGGCGCTGCATGTGCGCGCGGACTCCGATATCAAGTCGATCGCCGATCTCAAGGGCAAGCGGGTATCGGCCGGCTTCAACGCGCAGAAGACCATCGGGCGCATCATCGCGGCGCATCTGGCGACGGCGGGGCTGACCTATCAGGACGTGACCGGGGTGCTCACCCCGAATGTCAGCCGCTCGGCGGAGGATTTCAGCGCCGGCAAGACCGACGTGCTGTTCTTCGCGCTCGGCTCGGCGGCGGTGAAACAGGCGGCCGCGACCGTCGGCGGCTTGCGGGTGATACCGATCGAGGAGACGCCGGAAGCGCTTAAGCGCATGCAGGCGGTGCTGCCGGGCTCCTACATTCGGGAGGTCAAGCCCTCGCCGGCATTCGACGGCATCGACAAGCCGACCAAGGTGGTGGCATTCGACATGGTGCTCTCCACCAACACGGACGTGCCGGAGAACGTCGTCTACGAGGTGGTCAAGGCGCTGCACGAGAACAAGGCCGCGCTCGCTGCAACGTTCCCGCCGTTCAATCTATTCGTGCCGGACAAGATGGCGAAGCCGGTGCAGGACGTCGAATTGCATCCGGGCGCGCTCAAATATTATCGCGAGATCGGACTGGTGCCGAAATCGTAGCTCGGGCGGGTGCGGCCCTTACGCCGTCCGCACTGCCGTCATCATTCCGCATCGCCGCTGCCGCGAATGCCCATGCGGTCGAGCGCGCCGCGTTGATCGGACGGCATTGCCACCGTGGAGCCTGAGGGTGCTGACGGTGTCTCCGCAGCCGGCCGCGGGCGCCGATGCGTTCGCTCCCACAGCAAAAGCAGCACGGCCGCCGCGGCGCCGGCAACATTGAGCCAGCGCGCGGCGGCAAAGGCGCCGACCGGAAGCAGCAGGCAAATGCCGATGACGCCGTGGACGAGGCGACCGCCGATGCCGAGCGGATGAACGGAATAGCCCATCACCGCGGTCGAGATCAGCCAGATGCCTGCGATCGCGGTCGCGATATCGATGACGATGAGGATGGGGTCGCCCTTCAACAACAGCGTGCCGGAAAACACGAACAGGAACGGGACGACGAAAATGGTCCAACCGAAAGCCATCGCCATCCAGCCGGTTTTGTTGGGATCGGCGCCGGCGAGATTGGCGGCGACGAAGGCTGCGACCGCGACCGGCGGAGAGATCACAGACAGGCAGCCGTAATAGAGAATAAACATGTGCGCCGCCATCGGCTCGATCCCCATCTGGATCAGGCTCGGCGCCACCAGTGTCGCCAGCAAAATGTAGCAGCCGACGGTGGGCAGGCCCGCGCCCAGGATGATGTTGGCGACGGCGGCGAGAAGTAGCAGCGCGAGCAAGCTTCCGCCGGCGAGATGGATGAGCACGAGGCTGAGCGTGAAACCTGCGCCGGAATAATTGAGCGCCCCGATCATGATGCCGGCGGCGGCGCCGATCATGAACAGGTCGATCACGGATGTGCCGGTATCGCGCAGCATCTCGTAGAGATCGCGGATGCCGATGCGCTTGCCCTGGAACGGGAATATGAGGGCGAGGACGAGCGCCACCGCGATCGCGATCAAGCCCGCGCCCTCGGCCTCCTCGCCGCCCCAGAACAAGGCGTAGATCAGCGCCACGAACGGAATCGGGAAATACCAGCCGGCTTTGAGCACCGCTGCGAGCCGCGGTATCTGCTCCGGCTCCATCGGCCGGATACCGCTGCGCGCGGCTTCGAGATCGACCTGAATGAAAAGCGCGACGTAGAACAGGATCGCCGGGACGACGGCGGCGAGCGCCACCTCGGCATACGGCACGCGCAGGAATTCGGCCATGACGAAGGCCGCGATTCCCATCACCGGCGGCATGATCTGCCCCCCGGTCGAGGCATTGGCTTCGATGGCGGCGGCGAGGTGCGGCCGAAATCCCACCCGCACCATCAGCGGGATGGTGATGATGCCGATGGTGATGATGTTCGACACGACGTTGCCGGAAATGGTGCCGAACAGCGATGATCCGAGGATCGCGATCTTGGCCGGTCCGCCGCGGTAGCGGCCCATCAGCGCGACCGAGATATCGGTGAAAAAGCCGGCGCCCCCCGATTTCAGCAGCACGTTGCCGAACAGCACGAAGATCACGACCACCGTGGCCACGATCTTGAGCGTGATGCCGAGTGCGGCGCTGGAATCCCAGACGGAGTAATAGGTCAGCCGGCCGAGCGGGATCGACTTGGCCGCGAACTCGCCCGGCAGATAACCCGCGACCAGGGCCAGCACGAAGAAGAAAATGGTGGTGTAGAGCAGCCCCCTCCCGGTCGTGCGCCGCAGACCCTCGAGGATCAGGACGATCGTGCCGCCCGCGACGATCAGCCCGTCCCAGGGGCGCGCATTGACCAGTTCCGACAAGGTGGGGAAACGGAACAGGATATAGATGGCGCCCGCAAACGAGACGAGCGCGGCGAGAAGATCGTACCAGGGAACCGCACGCGCGCCGCCGCGCTTGCCGCCGTCGGCGGGCACATGGAGAAAGATGAGCGGCATGGCGAGCGCGAGCAGGCCGGCGAGATACTGCTCGGTGTAGAGCGAGAGGCCGAACTTGCGGAACAGGTCGGCCGCCACGGCGACCGCTGCGCAGGTCAAGGCGACCGCCAGCACGCTCACCAGTTTCGTCATGGCGCCTCGGTCCCCCTTGCCGAGGCTTGGATATCACATCGCCGGGCGTGGTCCCGGGCGCGGATTGCCGCGAGCAGGGGCTCCTTCGGCGGACTGATCGAGGGTCCGGACGGCGCCGGATCAGAGCGCGTTGTTCCCGGCATTGTCGTCGGCTCGGTCATGCCTATGCGGCGCACCGCCGCTGCGGCGTCCCGGTTCACGCGGCTCGGCTATGCATGTCCCCACACCTCGCGCGCGGTCTCGACCACGAGCCGGAGCTTGGCGACTTCGCCCGCGACGTCCATGGTGTTGCCGCCGATGCCGCTGGAGAAGCCGCATTGCGGGCTCAGTGCGAGCTGTTCGAGCGGGGCATACTTGCTGGCCTCGTCGATGCGGCGCTTGAGCTCGTCCTTCGATTCGAGCCGGCCGCTCTTGGTGGTGACGAGGCCGAGCACGGCGACCTTGCCTTTGGGCAGGAAGCGGAGCGGCGCGAACCCGCCGGCCCGCGCGCTGTCGTATTCGAGGAAGTAGCCGTCCACGTTGATCGCGTTGAAGACGAGGTCGGCGATCGGCTCGTAGCCGCCTTCCGCCACCCACGCGCCCGCGAAATTGCCGCGGCAGAGATGCATGCACACCGTCATGTCCTGCGGGCGGTCCTTGATGGTGTCGTTGATGAGCTTGGCGTAGGTCGCGGGCAGCGTCGCCGGGTCCTCGCCGATATTGGCGACTTGCCGGCGCAGCTCCGGGTCGCAGAGATAGGCAAGATTGACCTCGTCGAGCTGCAGATACCTGCAGCCGGCGCGGGCGAGGTCGCCGATCTCTTCGCGGTAGAGGCGGGCGAGATCGGCGTAGAAATCGGCGATGTCGGGATAGGCCTCGGCGTCGATCGCCTCGCGTCCGCCGCGGAAATGCATCACCGTGGGCGACGGCAGCGTGATCTTGGCTGTCACGCGCGCGACCGACATCAGGAACCGGAAATCGTCGACGAAGATACCGCCGCCGTCCGGCCGCGCGAGCTTGCCGGTCACCTGCATGGTCGGCGGGCTGTGCTCGCGCTCGCCTTCGGCGGAATGAAAGCGCACCGTGAGCCTGGACGGCATCATCCGCACGTTCTGGAATTTCAACATGAAATCCCGGTGCCACGAGTGGCGATTGTACTCGCCGTCGGTGACGAGCTTGAGCCCGAGCTCCTCCTGCATGCGCACCACGTCGCGGATCGCCGCCTGCTGGATTCCCTTGAGCTCGGCGTCCGCGATTTGGTTCTTCTCCGCCTGCTCGCGCGCCCTGATCAGAGCGTCCGGGCGGATCAGGCTGCCGACGTGGTCGGCGCGGAAGGGAGGCTTGCTGCGTTCCATACTGACGGTCTCCGGGGCAGGGGCCGCTCAATCGAGCTTGGTCCAACGATAACACGCGCGGCGCGGCTCGCGGGTAGACTGCGGCACGGGCTTGGTTACAAGATGGGCGTATCGAGAGGCCAGGAGAAGATGCGATGAAGGCCGGCGTTGCGAGCGAGAACGGACTCGTCGTGCGCGACATAGCGCAGCCGCGACCCAAGCCCAACGAGGTCCTGGTCAGGGTGCGGGCCGCGGCGCTCAACCGCGCCGACCTCACCACCGCGCGCGGCCTCCCGCACGGCAGCCATGGCGGGATCGGCGCCCCGGTCGGGATCGAATGGGCGGGCGAGGTGGTCGAGACCGGCGCCGAGGTCTCAGGCCTCAAGCGCGGCGACCGCGTCATGTGCTCCGGCACCGGCGGCTACGCCGAATACGCCGTCAGCGATTGGGGGCGCGTCTACCTGATCCCGGACGCGATGGGGTTCGAGCACGCGGCAACGCTGCCGGTTTCGCTCACCACGCTGCACAACGCGCTGATCACCGCCGGCCGCCTGCGCGCGGGCGAAAGCGTGCTGATCCAGGGCGCGAGCTCCGGCGTCGGCCTGATGGGCCTGCAGATCGCCAAGCTCACGGGCGCGAAACTGGTGATCGGCTCGTCGACCAACGACGCCCGGCGCGCGCGGCTCAAGGAATTCGGCGCCGATCTCGCCGTCGATACCCGCGATCCGGCCTGGCCCGAACAGGTGCTCGAGGCAACCGGCGGCAAGGGCGTCGATCTCGTCGTCGACATGCTGTCGGGGCCGTTGGTGACGCAAACGATGAAGGCGACGGCGATGCTCGGCCGCATCGTCAATGTGGGCCGCCTCGCCGGCACCAAGGCCGAGTTCGATTTCGACCTGCATGCGCTGCGCCGCATCGACTATATCGGCGTGACCTTCCGCACCCGCACGCTCGAGGAGGTGCGCGAGATCGGCCGGCGCATGCGCGCCGACCTGTGGGACGCGGTGACGGCGGGCAAGCTCGCGCTGCCGATCGATCGCCGCTTCCCGCTCGACGAGGCGCCCGCGGCGCAGGCGCACATGCGCGAGAACAAGCATTTCGGCAAGATCGTGCTGACGATGTGAGCGTGCGTGGTCGAGCGATGCCGATGCCGCGGGCCCGAGCGCCCGCGGCATGCGCGCGCTCACATCTGGATGTTGGCCGCCTTGATGATCGGTCCCCACTTGCGCACTTCGGCGGCGATGAAGGCTTTGGCCTGCTCCGGCGTCCCGCCGGCCGGCAGCGAGTCGAGCTTGTAGAGCTCCTGCTTGCCTTTGTCGCTGGCGATGAAGGCGTTGGCGCCGGCGTTGATCTTCGCAATGATGTCTGCCGGCGTCCGCGCAGGCGCCGCCAGCGCGAACCAGGCGGTGGCCTCGAAGCCGGGGAAGCCGGCCTGCTCCGCGGTGGGGACATCGGGCAGGCGTTGCGTGCGCCGCGCGCTGGTGACGGCGAGCGCGCGCAGCCTGCCGG
>JBAUOM010000551.1:0-4909 GCA_049579765.1 Xanthobacteraceae bacterium | reverse complement strand
GCTTGTGCCGGCAGGCGCGGCTGATCGCGCCGATCGACCGCGCGCGCGACGCGGGCGCAGCCCTGGCCTTCATCCGCATGATCCTCTATAAGCGCGGCTTCCCGAGAGCATGATCCCGATAAAGTTGCAGACTTTTCGGACTAGGTCATGCGGTCTAGCAATGCTTAGCGCGAAATCGCGATTCAATCTGAGCGATTTCGCGCCAAGGAGCCCAGGAGCCCAGGAGCCGAAAACCATGGCCGTCCCGAAACGAAAGACATCACCATCGAGGCGCGGGATGCGCCGCTCCGCCGATGCGCTTGCACAACCCACCTACGTCGAGGACAAGGATTCGGGCGAACTGCGCCGGCCTCACCACATCGATCTCAAGACCGGCATGTACCGTGGCCGCCAGGTGCTCAAGTCGAAGAAGGAGGCCTGACGCTTCTTTTTTCGCGCGCGACCGCGCTGTGCTACGTCGCCGAGCCCGCCCTCGCCCGGCAGGTCGGCGAGAGCCGGCCGTGGCATCTGCCTGAACCATTCCAGTTTGCTCGAACGTGCTCTAGACTTCGCGCGTCGCTCGCGAGCTCGAACGACATGGGGCCGGCCGTGCCGGCGCGAAGAAAGCCGATGGCCATGTACCTGATCGCTTTTCCGCTCCTGCTGCTCCCGTTCGCGTTCTTCAACATCATCGTTTTCCTCCTCGACATGCCGTTTACCGAGACGGTATTCGACATTCCCCTCATGTCCGAGCTCAGCATGCCGCCGGTGTTCGATCGGCCCATGCCGGTCACCGTCGGCGACCTCATCGTCGCCATCGGCATGCTGCTGCTCTATGTGGAGGTGGTCAAAGCGGCGCGACCAGGCGGCAAGGGGGTCGTGGACCACCTGCTCTCTTTCATCGTCTTCATCGCCATGGCCGCGGAGCTCGTGCTGGTGCCGCAGGCGGAATCCTCGACCTTGTTGCTGCTTACCGTGCTCGGCTTCGTCGACGTGATCGCAGGCCTCTCGATCCGGCCGGTCTACCAGCAGATCGTGCTCGAGCGGACGCAGCAGGCGCCCGGTTGAGGCGCCGCGCTGCGCCGTGGCCGTGAGGCGCGCTTACCCGCCGGTTTCGGCGACGAAGCCCGCGGCCTCGATGCCGGCGACCGCCGCAGCCTCGTCGTTGTCGGAGGTGTCGCCCGATACGCCCACCGCCCCGAGGAGGGCGCCCGCCTTGTCGCGAATGAGCACGCCCCCCGGGACCGGGACGAGCGCGCCGCCGGTCATTTCGATGAGCGCGGCCGCCATGTGCGGCCGCTCGACGCCGATCTGGTGCAGCCGCCGCGATCCGGTGCCGAAGGCGACCGACCCGAAGGCCTTGCCGGACGCGATGCGCGACCGCAGGATCGGATTGCCGTCTTCCTCGGCATAGGTGCGCAGCGCCCCGCGGCTGTCGACCACGGCGACGCCGAGCGGCTTGAGCTTCTTCTCGCGGGCGGCGGCCAGCGTCTTGTCGAGAATGGTGCGAGCTTGGGCAAGCGTCAGTGTCATCGCGTCTCTCCCTGCTAAGCGCCGTGACCGCCATCGAATAGCGCAACCTCGCCGCAACAGCCATGCGCCGCGGCTTTCGCCTCGCCGGCGGCGATCCGCGGTCGACCGGGAACGCCGCCAGTCGATCTGGGGTTGCGATGCGCGCGAGACGGCTGCGCGCTGAATTGGCTGCAGCTTTAAGTCTTGTCCTTGTCGGTCAGGCGGTCGAGACGCTTCTGCATCTCCTCCATCTGGCGCTTGAGATCGTGGATCTCCTCGCCCCCGGCCGCTTGCGCGGGACCGCGTTCCTGCTCCGCGCCCGCCTGCCCCTCGCGTCGCGCGAAAGGCGTGAACATGGCAAAGGCGCGCTCGAACATCTCCATGTTCCGCCGCACCTGGTCTTCGAGCGCGCCGAACGGGCTGCCGCCGAAGGCCTGCGCCATCTGCTGGCGGAATTTTTCCTGCTCGCGGGTGAGCGAGTCGATGGAGACCTCGAGATAGCGCGGCACCAGCATCTGCATGCTGTCGCCGTAGAAGCGGATGAGCTGGCGCAGGAAGGCGATGGGCAGCAGGCTCTGCCCCTCCTTGTTCTCCTGCTCGAAGATGATCTGAGCCAGGACCTGGCGCGTGATGTCCTCGCCGGTCTTGGCGTCGTGGACGAGGAAATCCTCGCCCGCCTTGACCATGGCGGCGAGGTCTTCGAGCGTGACATAGGTGCTCGTGCCGGTGTTGTAGAGCCGCCGGTTGGCGTATTTCTTGATGGTGATCGGCTGTTCCGATTTAGCCATGGCGTCCACGCTCGACGATGATCTGTTTGAGCACCAACTGCGTGACGTCATCGCCGGTCTTGGCGTCGTAGACCACGAACTCCTCCTCGTCCTCCACCATGGCGCCGATCTCGTCGATCGTCAGGTAGCTCCCCGCAGCAGGGCTGTAGAGCCGTCGGCCGGCGTATTTCTTGATGATGACCGGTCCCGCCGACATGATGATCTCGGTTCGCCTGTCCGGTGGGCAGCATAGCCTGTTTCTTTTCGGCCGGGCCACCGTTTTGTCGGTGCTGGGCCGGCGGCGGCGTGGCCGTGCGCGGCTGGCCTCGCGGACAATTGATGCAGAATAGACCGGCAATCCTTTCAATTGACAGGCTGGCGCCCAGATTCCAAGGATGCAGCGAGGGTACGGATCGCCCCCGCGTCACGCGGCCGTTGCCGGAAGCCGATAGTGAACCGACAGGCGATTTCCGCCGCTGTCAGCCGGACACGAAGAGGAGTTAGCACATGAAGGACGATATCGTCATCGTCAGCGCAGCCCGCACGCCGGTCGGGGCCTTCAACGGCGCGTTTGCCGCGCTGCCGGCCCACGAATTGGGTAAGGTCGCGATCGAGGAGTCGCTCAAGCGCGCCGGCGTCGAGGCGCCGCAGGTCTCCGAGGTCATCATGGGGCAGATCCTGACCGCCGGCCAGGGCCAGAACCCGGCCCGCCAAGCCTCGATCGCAGCCGGCATTCCGGTCGAGAGCCCGGCCTGGGGCGTCAATCAGCTTTGCGGTTCGGGCTTGCGCGCGGTCGCGCTCGGTTATCAGGCCATCCTCAATGGGGATTCCGAGATCGTGGTCGCCGGCGGCCAGGAGTCCATGAGCCAGGCGCCGCACTGTGCGCATCTGCGCAATGGCGTGAAGATGGGCGATTTCCAGATGGTCGACACCATGATCAAGGACGGCCTGTGGGACGCCTTCAACGGCTACCACATGGGCAACACCGCCGAGAACGTCGCCCGCCAGTGGCAGATCACCCGCGCGCAGCAGGACGAGTTCGCGGTGGGCTCCCAGAACAAGGCCGAGGCGGCGCAGAAGGCCGGAAGGTTCAAGGACGAGATCGCGCCGGTGACGGTGAAGACGCGCAAGGGCGACGTCGTCGTCGACGCCGACGAATATCCCAAGCACGGTACCACGCTCGACGCCATCGCCAAGCTCCGGCCGGCGTTCGCCAAGGACGGCACCGTCACCGCCGCCAATGCGTCGGGCATCAATGACGGCGCGGCGGCCATCGTCCTGATGACCGCGAGCGAGGCCGCCAAGCGCGGCAAGACGCCGCTCGCGCGCATCGTGGCCTGGGCGCATGTCGGCGTCGACCCCGCGATCATGGGGACCGGCCCGATCCCGGCCTCGCGTGCCGCGCTCAAGAAGGCCGGCTGGAATATCGGGGACCTCGATCTCGTCGAGGCGAACGAGGCATTCGCCGCGCAGGCCTGCGCCGTCAACAAGGACCTCGGCTGGGACACGTCCAAGGTCAACGTCAATGGCGGAGCCATTGCGCTTGGCCATCCGATCGGTGCCTCGGGCGCCCGCGTGCTGGTGACGCTGCTCTACGAGATGCAGAAGCGCAATGCGAAGAAGGGGCTCGCCACGCTCTGCATCGGCGGCGGGATGGGCATCGCGATGTGCGTCGAGCGGTAGAGGCAAGCCGGGCGACAGACGCGCCGGGCAAACGGCTGACGACGTGGTCTTGATTCGATCGACCCGTCGTCCGTAGTCTGTCACCACGAAAAAACGACTTGGTTCAGGGAGGCACCAACATGTCACGCGTTGCGGTGGTGACGGGCGGAACGCGCGGTATCGGTGAAGCCGTCTCGAAGGCGCTCAAGGCTGCGGGCTACAATGTCGCCGCCAACTACGGCGGCAACGACGAGGCGGCGCAGAAATTCAAGGCCGCGACCGGCATTCCGGTCTACAAATGGGACGTTTCCTCGTTCGACGCCTGTGTCGCCGGGCTCAAGCAGGTCGAAGCCGACCTCGGACCGGTCGAGGTCCTGGTCAACAATGCCGGCATCACCCGCGACAGCACGTTCCACCGCATGACGCCGGAGCAGTGGAGCGCGGTGATCAACACCAATCTGAACTCGCTGTTCAACATGTGCCGCCCCGTGATCGAGGGCATGCGCACCCGCAAGTTCGGCCGCATCATCACGATCTCCTCGATCAACGGCCAGAAGGGCCAGTTCGGCCAGACCAATTACTCGGCCGCCAAGGCGGGAGAGCTCGGCTTTACCAAGGCGCTGGCGCAGGAAAGCGCGAGGAGCGGCATCACCGTCAACGCCATCTGCCCCGGCTATATCGCCACCGAGATGGTCAAGGCAGTGCCCAAGGACGTGCTGGAGAAGAGCATCCTGCCGCTGATCCCGCTCGGCCGGTTGGGCGAGCCCGAGGAAGTCGCGCGCTGCGTCGTCTTCCTCGCGTCCGACGACGCTGGCTTCATCACTGGTTCCACGCTGACGGCGAACGGCGGGCAGTATCTCATTTGAATGCGAGGAATGGTTTTCAGGAGAGGGCGCCCGTCGGCGCCCAGCCCTTCGGCGCGAGCTCGAAGCCCCTGAAGTCGAACCCCGGCGCCACCGTGCAGCCCGCCAGCGTCCATTCGCCCAGGC
>JBAUOM010000550.1:0-2606 GCA_049579765.1 Xanthobacteraceae bacterium | reverse complement strand
CCGGTCAAATTGGCATCGGCATAGGCGTGTGGATCGGTCAGGGAATGGCGCACGCCAGCCTGCGCCGCGAGATGCACGACGTGCGGAAAACGGTAGGCCGCAAACGATGCCGCCGTGGATTTGCGGTCGGCGATGTCGATCCTTTCGAACCGAAAGTTGGGGAATGCCTCGAGTTCCGCGACGCGGGCCTTCTTCAGGGCGGGGTCATAATAGGCATTGAGATTGTCGATGCCCACCACCTCGCGGCCGTCCGATAGCAGGCGCCGGGCAACGTGCATGCCGATGAAGCCGGCGGCGCCGGTAACGAGAACAGGCTCCCCCAAGAGTACGTCCTTTCCGCTCGGCTGCTGCCGTCTGGTGCAGTATAAAGCGAAAAATGCCAAGAGCTTCCCGCAATTGGACTTTCCTGCCGCCGCGCCGGCGTCCGGGCGACGATGACCGTGTCACCCCGGGACAGCCGATCCCGCGGGCGCCGTCGACCCCGGAGGCCCGCACGCGCGACGTCGTCAGCGAGGCGGCAGCGCTCCGGCGCTGGCTGTTCGACGACGCGTTGCCCCTGTGGTGGGAGGACGGCGCGGATCGCGTTCGCGGCGGTTTCTACGAAGCCATAGACCTCGACGGTAGACCATTGGCGCGGCCGCACCGCGCCCGAGTCATCGCGCGCCAAGCGTTCGCCTATAGCGAGGCCGGCCGACTCGGCTGGAACGGGCCCTGGCGCGACGCCGTCCGGCACGCGCTCGATTATTTCGGCAGGCACTTCATCACCGCAGACGCAACGGTGGTGTCCCTCGTCGGCCTTGACGGCAAGATCAGCGATCCGAGCTTCGATCTATACGATCAGGCCTTCGCCCTGCTCGCCTATGCGAGCGGCCACGCGGCACTCGGAGAGCCGACCGGATGGCGCCGACGGGCAGCGGCGCTGCGCACCACGCTCGAGCAATCCTATGCCCATCCGCTCGGCGGCTTTGCCGAGGACCGCGGCGGGCGGTTGCCGCGACGCGCGAACCCGCATATGCACCTCCTCGAGTCCGCTCTCGCCTGGATCGCGCTCGACGAAGGCGATCCGGCGTGGCGCCGGATGGCGGACGCGATCGCCACGCTCTGCTGTGAAAAGCTCGTCGATCCCGCGTCGGGCGCGCTGCGCGAGTTCTTTGCCGCGGATTGGTCACCGGCGTCGGGACTGGAGGGCCAAATCTGCGAGCCGGGCCACCATTACGAATGGGCGTTTCTGCTCGACCGCTGGGCGCGCCTCACGAAACGCGAAAGGCCCGCAGCGGTATCGCGGCTGATTGCGTTTGCAGATCGGCACGGGGTCGATGCGCGGCGCGGCGTCGTGATCAATGCCGTGCTCGCCGACGGCCGTGGCCACGATCCGACGGCACGGCTGTGGGCGCAAGCCGAACGCATTCGCGCCTACCTCGCACATCGGCATAGCGGCGAGGAGATCGCCGCGGCCATCGCGGGATTGCGGCGCTTTCTCGCGACCCCCACGCATGGCGTGTGGTTCGACCAGTTGACGGCCGACGGCACTTTCGTTCGAGAGCCTGCGCGGGCGACCAGCCTCTATCACATTGTCGGCGCTGTTGCGGAATTGTCGGCCGCGTTCCCGGAAGCCGCCGTCGCCGACCCGCCTGCCGACCGCTCCGACAGCACGGCCCGGCGCGTCATCTATCTGGTGACCGAAGATTGGTATTTCATCTCCCATCGCCTGCCGATGGCGCGCGCCGCCCGCACGGCAGGCTTCGAAGTCCATGTCGCGACCCGGGTCGGCCGCCATCGCGCCGCTATCGAAGCGGAAGGGTTTCATCTCCATCCCATTTCCTGGCGCCGCGGCAGCCTCGACCCGCGCCACCTCGTCCGCGTCGTGCGCGAGGTGCGCAGGCTCTATCGCAGCGTCAGGCCCGATCTCGCACATCACGTTGCCTTGCCGGCAACCGTCGTCGGGTCCCTTGCCGCCACCGGCCTTCCCGTCATTTGTCTTAACGCTATGACCGGCCTCGGCACGATGTTCGTCAGCGATGCGGCCAAGTTCCGCCTGGCGCGCGCCCTCCTAACCCCGAGCTTGCGCAAGCTGCTGAACCGCTCTCGCTCTGCGGTCCTGGTGCAAAACCTCGACGACCGCGGGGCGATCGAGCGCCTGGGAGTGGACGGCGAGCGGATTGCGCTGATCCCTGGCTCCGGCGTCGATATCGACAGGCTGGGTTGCACACCCGAACCTGGGGGCACGATCACGGTCGCATTCGTTGGCCGACTGGTGGAGGCGAAAGGGCTGCGGACCCTGATGGCGGCGCACGAGCGCCTCGCCAGGCGCGGCCGCGATATCCGGCTGCTCGTCGCCGGGCTTCCAGATCCGGCGAACCCGACCTCGATTGCGCCGCAGGAAATCGAAGCCTGGGGCCGACGCCCCAATGTCGTGCATCTCGGCTTCGTGGAAGACATCGGCGCCCTTTGGGCCTCCGCCCATATCGCAGTGCTGCCGTCGCATCGCGAGGGAATGCCCTTGAGCCTTCTGGAAGCCGCAGCCTGTGGCCGGCCGTTGGTTGCCACCGACGTGCCGGGGTGCCGCGACATTGCACGTCCCGGCGTCAACGGATTTCTGGTGCCGC
>JBAUOM010000549.1:0-1642 GCA_049579765.1 Xanthobacteraceae bacterium | reverse complement strand
CAGCAAGCCGGCGCGGCGCTTCAAGCGGCTGGTCGACGGCGCGCAGTTTCGCGCCGCGCTGGCGCGGCATGGCGCCGAACTCGTCATTCACGGCCACGACCACGAGCATTCGCTGATCGAGCTGCCGGGACCGCGGCGGCGCATCCCGGTCATGGGCGTGCCGTCCGCATCGGCAATGCCGCCGGGCGAGCACGATGCCGCCGGCTACAATCTCTACCGCATCGAAGGCGGCGGCGGCGCCTGGCGCTGCGAAGCCATCGCGCGCGGGCTCGCGCGCGACGGCGGCGCGGTCGTGGAGATCAAACGCACGCTGCTGGCCGCCGAATAGAGTGGCGCAGAACAGGTTGGCCAGTTCACGGCTGAAACAGAGACTTGTCTCGCTGAGGCAGGTTACCCCTTCGGCCCGAACAGCAAGGCGGCGGCGACCAGGATGGCGACGCCGGCGAGCAGGCCGAACACGAACGCCTTGAGCGCGCCCCGCCGCTTCTGCCGGCGCTCGAGCCGCGCCTCCTCCCGGGGATCGCGGATCGCCGGCGGTGCGTCGGCGGCGAGCGCGCGCTCGCGCTCGATCAGGCGCTGCGCCAGGTACTTGGTCACCGCATCGACGATGTCGGGAATGTTCTGGGATTCGGCCAGCACCTTGCGGCCGTAGCGGGTGTCCTGCAGGAACCGGTAGACGCGCTTGTCACGGCCCATGGCCACGTGCGCGATGGCGTCGACCCACAGGCGCGGGGTGTCGCCCCGGCTGATGCCGCGATCGAACAGGTCGACCCCCGGCGGCACTTCGTCGAACAGCGCATCGAGCGCCTCGTTCAACAGCTCGAGGCGGGCGACCTCGGCGTCGTGCAGGTCGACGACGACGGCGGTGCGCTCGGCGTGGTCGACCCGCGCCTGGCGCAAGGCATCCCTCAGGCGCGGCGGCTCGCCCGGCGCAATCGCTTCGGCATCCCGACGTTTACGACCCCACATGGTGCGCAACCTAGCAAGCGGCGGCGGCAAGGCAAGGGCGCCCGCGGGCCGCAGGGCACTATTGCATCGGATCATGCGGCGCCGGAAGTCGCCGCTTTCGCCGGGACGACAGCGAGCTAGACGCAGCGCCCGCCGTCCACCTCCAGCACGTTGCCGGTCAGGAATTGGGCCTCACCGGAGACGAGAAAGAGCGTCGCATTGGCCACGTCCTCGATGGTCGCGAAGCGCCCGAGCGGCACGGTGGCCTTGAACTGCGCACGCAGCTCGGGCGAATCGCCGCCCATGAAGGTCGGCAGCAGCGGCGTCTCCGCCATGACCGGCGCCACCGCGCAGACGCGAATGCCGTCGGGCGCGAGCTCCGCCGCCATCGACTTCGAGAGCAGGTTCACCGCGCCCTTGGAGGCGTTGTACCAGGTCAGCCCCGGACGCGGCCTGATCCCGGCGGTCGAGCCGATATTGATGATCACGCCGGATTTCCGCGCGCGCATGACCGGCACCACCGCGTGCGCGAACAGGAAGATCGACTTCACGTTGACGGCGAAGAGACGGTCGAACTCCGCCTCCTCCACTTCCAGCATCGGCCGCCGCACATGGCTCGTGCCGGCATTGTTGACGAGGATGTCGATCGTGCCGAAGGCATCGAGCGTGGCCTTGACCGCGGCGTCCACCTCGG
>JBAUOM010000548.1:0-3124 GCA_049579765.1 Xanthobacteraceae bacterium | reverse complement strand
GCGCTTCGGCTCGAGCACGAGCCTGGCGCCTTTGGCGACCGCGTTCGCGACCATTTGCTCGACGCGGTCGGCGGCGGCGCTGCTCACCATCGGTCCGACGTCGGTTGTGGCATCCTCGGGGTCGCCGACCTTGAGCTTTCTGGCCGCGGCCACGAACAGCTCGAGGAAACGGTCGAAGACCGGGCGTTCCACGATCACGCGCTGCGCCGAGATGCATTGCTGGCCGCTGGCCTCGAAAGCGGCACCGGCGATGCGGGTCGCCGCATCGCCGAGGTCGGCGTCGGCGCAGACGATATTGGCCGCATTGGAGCCGAGCTCGCCGACGAATTTCTTCGCGCCCGCGGCGCGCGCGAGCTCGTTCCCGGCGGCGGTGCTGCCGGTCACGGTGACCACGGCGACGAGCGGATGGGCGGCGAGCAGCTTCGCGCTCTCGCGCCCGCCCGGCACGACGTTGAAGAGGCCGTCGGGAATCCCCGCCTTCTTCACCGCTTCCGCGATCAGCAGCGCGACCTCGGTGCCGGGGGGCGACGGCTTCACCACCACCGCGTTGCCGACGGCAAGCGCCGGGGCGACCTTCTGGATCAGGAGATTGGCGGGCCCGTTGAACGGGGTCACCGCGGCGACCACGCCGTAGGGGATGCGCGTGGTGAAGCCGAAGCGGCCGGCACCGGCCGCGGCGGCATCGAGCGGCAGCACCTCGCCCATGAGATGCGGCACCTGCGCGGCGCAGGCGCGGATGAAGGCGCCCACGCGCTTGGCCTCGAAAGTGGCGGCGCGCCGCGGCTTGCCGATGAAGCGGATGAGCGAGCGGACAAGCTCGGCTTCGATCTTGTCGACGGCATCGGCGGCGGCCAGGAGCCATTCGACGCGCTTGGCCGTGGTCGCGTCCTGATGCTCGAGGAACGCCGCGTGCGCATGCGCGACGGCGGCATCCACCACCACGGCGTCGGACTCGATGATGTGCGAGGCGACCGTCTCGTCGATCGGACAGATCAGCGGCGAGAGCGAGGCCTCGAAGGTCGCGGGCCCTCCGATCCACGGCATCAGCTGCGGTACGGTCATCGCCTCCTCCTCATTCCTCTCGTACCTTTTGTGGGCTTACACCCGATCCGGTCAGCCCATTCATATGGCTGTCGTTCCCGCGAAAGCGGGAACCCATAGCCACCAGCTCTGGAATATGGGTCCCCGCTTTCGCGGGGACGACAACACCGCCCGATACCGAGGCAATCAACGGTTTCCCCACTACACGTGCTGGCCCTCGCTGAGCGGAATGTCGCGCAGCGTGCTCGGCGCGAACAGCTCTTCGAGCTTGACCCTCCGGTCGGTCAAACCGTGCTCGTGGGTATATTGCAGCAGCGCCTCGATCGTCGGCCGGTTCGGCTCGATGCCGTAGGGGTACCAGTCCGGCCCGATGATCTCTCTTTCTTCCTCGAGCAGCGGTTGCAGCCATGCCGACGAGACCTTGGGCGAGCCCATGTCCGCGAGCAGACGATAGGCGTGCTCCTTGGCGCTGCAGAGCGCCTTGTACATGCTCAGCGCCACCCAGGGATTGGCCTCGTAGACGTCGCGGCGGATCACCACCGTGTGCATGATCGGATAGATCCTGGTGCGGCGGTAATAGTCCTTCTCCAGCTCGGGATAGTTCGGGAACAAGCGCCGCACCTTGGGGGAGCCGCGCCGGAAGGCGAGCGGGTTGTTGGCGCACATCATGAAATCGATCTCGCCGCGCTCGAGCAGATCGCCGAGCTCGCTCTCCGGCGGCGCCTGGGTGAGGCGGATGTCCGCCGGCAGCTTGCGGCCGAGACGGTCGGCGCGGCCCTGCACCCATTCGATGTCGCTCGGCCTGACGCCGTATTCGTGCTGCAGCAGGCCGCGCATGTAGACCGCGGCGGTCATGGTGTATTCGGGCACCCCACCGCGCTTGCCCTTGAGGTCGGCCGGACTGTTTATGCCCTTGTCGGTATTGATGAAGAAGTAGCCGTGGCGGAACACGCGCGAGGGAAACGCCGGGATGGCGATGAACGGCACCTCGCCGGTGCTCACCAGCGTGGTGTGGTTGGAGAGAGACATTTCCGCGATTTCGAATTCCTTGAACTGCAGCATGCGCCAGAAAATGTCCGGCGGCTGCGAGGCGATGTAGTTCAAGTCGATGCCTTCAGGGGTAACGGTCCCGTCGCGCAGGGCGAGCGTGCGGTCGTAGGGACCGCAGGCGAATGTCAGACGCAGCTTGCTCATCGTTGTCCCTCACCAATATGTCGTACGCTCTCGCGGGGCCGGAGGGCTGTCAAGGTCGCTCGCGGATCCCTCCGGGCGCGACCGGCGACGACGTGTTGGCGTTGCGGTTCGAAATGACATAGGGTCGGCGGCCGGCTACGAGGGAGCAGCGGAGCGAGCGATGTCATACGTTACGCGTCGACTCACGATCATTGTCCTGGCGTTACTCGCCCTGACTGCGCAGGGCGCGGCGCAAGACTATCCCGAGCGCGTGGTCCGCATCATCAACCCCTATCCGCCGGGCGGATCGGTGGACGTGATGGCACGCATCCTGGCGCAAAAGCTCAGCGACAATGTCGGCCAGCAATTCATCGTCGAGAACCGCTCCGGCGGTGGCGGCAATACCGGCAGCGATTTCGTGGCCAAGGCGGAGCCGGACGGCTATACCCTCCTGTTCACCGCGCCCGGGCCGCTCACCGTCAACCAGACGCTTTACAGCAAGCTCGCCTTCGATCCGGCCAAGGACTTTGCTCCGATCGCGCTGTTTGCGACCTCGCCGATCGTGCTGATCGTCAATCCCGCGGTACCCGCCAAGAATGTGCAGGAGCTGATCGCGCTGGCGAGGAAAGAGCCGGGCAAGATCAATTTCGCCTCGGCGGGCAACGGCACGACCAACCACCTCTCCGGCGAGCTGTTCAAGAGCATGGCGAAGATCGACATCGTGCACGTGCCCTATCGCGGCGCCGGCCCGGCGATGAACGATCTCATCGCCGGCCACGTCCAGATGTTCTTCGACCTCATGCCGGTGGTGCTGCCGCAAATCGCCGCCGGCAAGGTGCGCGCGCTCGCCAATGCCGGCGCCAAGCGGCCTTCCGCTCTGGCCGACGTCCCCACGATCGCCGAGCAGGGG
>JBAUOM010000547.1:0-2678 GCA_049579765.1 Xanthobacteraceae bacterium | reverse complement strand
TGGCGCTGTCGGCCCGGGAACCGCTCCGTCCCCGGCATTGTCTGCCGGGTCCGGGGCGCGAAGGCTCCCACGCTGCCGGGCATGTCTGCCCGGCCGCGGCACCGAGCGTTTCGTGCGCGGTTACGAGCCGCGATACGACGCCACCACCCGCTCCGCCTTCAGGATCGTCTCCGGAGGACGCCCCTCGATGAGCGGGATGGCGAATCTCTAGCACGGCTTCTATTTGTAGTCAACAAATAAATTCACAACGTAGCCAATAACGGAGCCCGCGACCGCAACCTGCGGCTCACGGCCGCGCCTTGAACGGCTTACCGAAGATCTGTTCGAACTCCGCCTCATCCCAGATCCCGATCAGGATGCCCGACGGCTCGCGGCCCGACATCTTGTCGATGCGCTCGGGCGTGATCGTGATCCGGGTGTGGTGCCGGCGCGCCCAGGCGAAGATCGCCTCGTGCAGACGCGCGCGCACCGCTTCGTGCGCGGGGTCGCCGCCGAGATCGTTCAACTCCTGGGGATCGGTTTCGAGGTCGAACAGCATCGGTCGAAAGCCCTCGCAGTGAACGTATTTCCAGCGCCGATCGCAGATCATGATCAGCCTGGCCTCGCTCTGGTCGATGCCGAGCTCGAGGCGCGGCTCCCGCACCGCGTAGTCGTATTCGGATATGGCGTATTCCCGCCAGGCCGGCGGCGGCGCCTTCGCGTGCAACAGCGGTTGCAGCGAACGGCCTTCGAGAATGTGCGGCTTCGCCGGCCCGCCGAAGAATTCGAGAAAGGTCGGCGCGAGGTCGATGCCTTCGACCAGCTCGGCGCGGGCGCTCCCGCGCGTGGCGTCGGCCTCCGCTCGCGGGTCGTAGACGATCAGCGGCACGCGCACGGTCTGCTCGAAGAACAGATCCTTTTCTCCCATCCAGTGATCGCCGAGATAGTCGCCGTGATCGGAGGTGAACACGATCATGGTGTTTTCGAACAGGCCGCGCGTCTCCATGTACGCGAACAGCTTGCCCATCTGGTCGTCGAGCTGCTTGATCAGTCCCATATAGGCCGGAATCACGCGCCGGCGGACCTCGTCCTTGGAGAAGGCCCGGCAGATCCGGCTGTTCTGATAGGCGCGGAAGACCGGATTTTCGGTGCGGCGCTCGGCCTCCGAGCGCACCGGCGGCAGGATGTCCTCCGGGCCGTACATGTCGTGGTACGGCGCCGGCACGATATAGGGCCAGTGCGGCTTGATGTAGGAGAGGTGGCACAGCCACGGCCGGTCGCCCGCGGTCTCCATGAACTCGATTGCCCGCCGCGTCATGTAGGGCGTCTCGGAATGCTCTTCGGGAATGCGCGCCGGCAGATTGTCGTAGCGCAACAGCCAGCCCGACAGGATTTCGCCGTCGTCGCCCTCGGCGGAATTGGCCCATTCCTGCCACGGATTGCGGCCGACGAAGCCGCGTTGGCGCAGGTAATCGTCGTAGCGAGGATCGGGATCGTAGGGGCCGTCGGGATGCAGGCCGTCGTCGCGCTCGAATGGCTCGAACCCGCATTGCGACAGCGTCACGCCGATCGGGGAGCCGGGATCGATGCCGAGCCATTCCATGCCCGCGGTATCGGCGACCATGTGGGTCTTGCCGACGAGCGCCACGCGCACGCCGAGCGGGCGCAGATGATCGCCCAGCGTCGGCTCGCCGACCCGCAGCGGAAAGCCGTTCCAGGTCGCGCCGTGCGAGCGGCAATAGCGGCCGGTGTAGTAGCTCATGCGCGAGGGCCCGCAAAACGGCGACTGCACGTAGGCGCGGTCGAAGCGGATGCCGCGCGCGGCCAGGGAATCGAGATGCGGCGTCTGCAGGCGCTCGTGGCCGTAGCAGGACAGGTAGTCCCAGCGCAGTTGGTCGGCCATGATCCAGAGCACGTTCTTGGCAGCAGGCATTGCACGACTCCCGAATGGCGGCCGGGCGCTGGCGTCATCGTTGCGCGCGGCCGGGATGGCGGCCTCACATCAAGCGCGGCAGCAGCGTAGCGATCGACGGAAACGCGATCACCAGGCCGAGGCACAGCAGCATGGCGATCGCAAACGGCCAGATGCCGCGGAACACCGTCCAGACATTCACGTCGGGAACGGCGGCGTTCACCACGAAGACATTCATGCCGATCGGCGGGGTGATCAGGCCGAGCTCGATGACGATGATGACGACGATCCCGAACCAGATCAGGTCGACGCCCAGGGGTTTCAGGATCGCCGTGAAGATCGGCACGGTCAGGATCAACATGGCGAGGCTGTCGAATACGCAGCCGAGCAGAATGTAGATCAGGCAGATCGCCAGCACGACACCGATGGTCGAGGCATGCAGGCTTTCGATCCAGGCCGTCATCGCATCGGTCAGCCCCGCGATGTTGACGAAATTGGAGAACACCAGCGCGCCGAAGGTGACGACGAAGATCATCGCCGTGATGATGCCGCTTTCGACCAGCGCATCGAAAGTCCCGCCGAGCCCGAGCCGGCCTCGCAGCAATGCGAACAGGAAGGCGCCGGTCGCGCCGACGCCGGCGGCCTCCGTCGGGGTGAATATGCCGAGATAGATGCCGCCGATGATGACGGCGAACAGCAGCACGACGCCCCACACGCCGGAAAGCGCGCGCAGGCGCTCCGGCCATGCGCGCAGCTCGCCGGGCGGTCCCTTGCCGGGGTCGAGCAT
>JBAUOM010000546.1:0-20920 GCA_049579765.1 Xanthobacteraceae bacterium | reverse complement strand
GACCAGATCGGTGAGCAACATGGACCTTTTCCAGAAATCTGGGGAGCTCAGGATGGCCCGGCGTCGCAAAGGCGGCGGACCATAGGGACCTGCCGGTTGCCCGTCAATGGCTGTCGCGCTCGATCGCCGGGGGGTCGATCCAACCGATATGCCCGTCGGCGCGGCGGTAAACCAGATTGACGCGGCCGTGTCCAGCGTGACGAAACACGACGACCGGCGCGCCGGTCAGGTCCAGTTCCATCACCGCTTCGCGGACCGAAAGGCGCTTCAAGGCGGTAGTGGCTTCGGCGATGATGACCGGATTCCACTCGGCGACCCCCTCTGCGCTGTCGTGCGTCGGTGCGGCGATGATGTAACTCGGCGCATCGATCGCCTTGTCATCCGGCGACTGGGACGCGAGCGTCTGGCCGTCGCTGCGCGCAACCTGGTGATCCTTGAGCCGGTGCTTGTAGCGGCGTAACCGCTTTTCGAGCCGCATAGCCGCCTGGTCGGCGCTGGCATAGGCATCGGCCGCGAGCGCGTCGGCTTCGAGCACGATACCGGAATCGAGGTGAACGACGCATTCGGTGCGGAAGCCGAAACCCTCCTTGCCGATGGTGACGTGTCCGGAAAAGCCGCCGTCGAAATATTTGGCGGTGGCCTGGGCCAGGCGCTGATTGACGCGCGTTCGCAACACCGCTCCAAGGTCGATGTTCTTGCCCGAGACGCGAAACGGCATGATCGACCTCCCTCCGACGAGCGCTGGTCGACAATCGCCGGCCGTGGCCTGACCGGCATGCACGGCACCCGCACGCCTCAACGCGCTTCGCGGCGAATACCGACTCGATGCGGGGCCACTCGAATTTCGCCGCGCCGACAACCACGGGGGATCTACGTCAGGGTGACGTCCCAACGAGAGCCTGTTTCTCCCGCCGGCGCTGCACCGACGAGGCGATCCGCATCGCCTCGCGGTATTTTGCGACGGTTCGCCGGGCAATGTCGATTCCCGCCTCGCGCAGCTTTTCCACGATGGTGTCGTCGGATAGCACCTGGTCGGGCCGCTCGGCGTCGATCAACTGACGGATGCGGTGGCGCACGGCCTCCGCCGAATGAGCATCCCCGCCATCCGCCGACGCGATCGCCGAGGTGAAGAAGTATTTGAGCTCGAAGATGCCGCGACTGGTGGCCATGTACTTGTTGGCGGTGACGCGCGAGACGGTCGATTCATGCATGCCGATAGCATCGGCAATCGTCTTGAGATTGAGCGGCCGCAGATATTGGACGCCATGGCTGAAAAAAGCATCCTGCTGGCGCACGATCTCGGTCGATACTTTCAGGATGGTCTTGGCGCGCTGGTCGAGCGCGCGGATCAGCCATGTCGCGCTCTGCAGGCAATCGGCAAGATAGGTCTTGTCCTTCTCGCTCTTCGCCGTCTTGGCGACCTCGGCGTGATAGACTTGGTTCACCAAAACCTTGGGGAGGGTGTCGGAGTTGAGCTCGACGCTGAAGCCGCCGTCGGGAGCGGATCGCACGAACACGTCCGGCACGATCGGCTGTACCAGCGTTGATCCGAAGGCAAGGCCGGGCTTCGGATTGAGCTGGCGAACTTCGGCGATCATGTCGGTCAAGTCCTCCTCGCTCACGCCGCAGAGCTTGCGCAGAGCCGCGACGTCCCGCTTGGCCAGAAGATCGAGATGAGCGACGAGCGCTTGCATCGCGGGATCGAAACGGTCGCGCTCCTTGAGCTGAATGGCGAGGCATTCGTTGAGATTGCGCGCGCAGATGCCCGGCGGATCGAAGCCCTGCAGGATCGTCAGGACAGCGCCGACCTCGGCCGGCGTGGCACCCAGCCGCTCCGCAGCCAGCGCCGGATCGCCGGCGAGATAGCCGGCCTCGTCGACCAGATCGATGAGATATTGCCCGATCATGCGGCGCGCCGGGTCTGCCACCGCGAGCGAGAGTTGCTGGGCCAGATGATCGGCGAGCGTGGTCTCGCTCGAGACGAAAGCTTCCAGATTGTAGTCGCCGTCGCGACCGCCCGGCCCGGCGCCGGCCCATTCGGAATAGCCGCCGGGAGCCTCGCCATTCGAGCGCGAGCTCGCGGCATCGGAATCGGCGGGCGGAACGTCGTCGAGGTCGACGCCGGGCCGTTCCCTCGCGGCGGCGGTAGTCCGATCCCCATTGCTCCCCGCCCAATCGGGCTCGGCCGGCTGCCGCACCGACAACGTCGCGCGCTCGGCGGCGCGCCCATCGCCGCTATCCCCGCTCTCGGCCTCGCCCGTCCGCTCCAGCAGCGGGTTGCGCTCCAGTTCCCCCTCCACGTAAGCGGCGAGATCCAGGTTGGAGAGCTGCAGCAGCTTGATGGCCTGCATCAGCTGCGGCGTCATCACCAGCGCATGGCTCTGCCGAATCTCGAGTCTTTGGGTAAGCGCCATATCACTCTTGGGGGGCGCGCTCGCAGCCGGCCGACGCGGTTCCAACCGAGCCCGAAGCGCGCGATGTCAATTGGTCCAATTCTTGCTTATCCGGTTCTTGGGCCGGTGTACACCGCTTCCGTCAGGGGTGGTCAAACGTGTCGCGGGAGCTGCAGAATAGCGGGGAGAAAGAATGCGGCAGGGCTGCGAACTTTCGGGATCAACCGCTACATCCGGAATTCCTCGCCGAGATAGAGGCGGCGGACCTCGGGATCATTCACGATGTCGTCCTTACGACCTTCCATCAGGACCTGGCCGGAATAGATGATGTAGGACCGATCGGTGAGGTCGAGCGTTTCGCGCACGTTGTGATCGGTAATGAGCACCCCGATACCACGGGTGGTCAGGCGCCGGACCAGCCGCTGAATATCGACCACGGCCTTGGGATCGATGCCGGCGAACGGCTCGTCGAGCAGCATGTAGTTCGGCCGACTCGCGAGCGCGCGCGCGATCTCGACGCGGCGGCGCTCGCCGCCCGACAATGCGATCGAGGGCGTCTTGCGGTGACGCGTGATCTCAAACTCGTCGAGTAGCGAATCGAGGTCGGACTCGCGGCGGCGACGGTTTGGCTCCACCACCTCGAGCACCGCGCGGATATTGTCCTCGACGTTGAGGCCGCGAAAAATCGACGCCTCCTGCGGCAGATAGCCGATGCCGAGCCGCGCCCGCTGGTACATGGGAAGATGGGTGACGTCGTGGCCATCAAGCTCGATTTTGCCGCGGTCAGCCTTGATGAGGCCGGTGATCATATAGAACGCGGTGGTCTTGCCGGCGCCATTGGGTCCCAGCAGGCCGACCGCCTCGCCTCGCCGCACATAGAGGCCGACACCATTGACCACCTTGCGGCCGCCGTAGCTCTTTTCCAGGCTGTGCGCGGCCAGATAGCCCTCCGCCGCGTCCCGCCGGCTCGGCGGCCGTTCGCGGCGCAACGGTGGCTTGGCAGAAGCCGGCTGTGTAGCGGCGGTGCTGCGGGCAGCCGGAACCTGTCCGCCGGCCCGCGCCTCCGCACCCTCGTGCCACCGGCCATTGCCCGCTCTTGGTGGACGCCGGGGGGGGCGGCGGTGTCGCAACAACGCAAGGAAGTTGAGCACGCCTCTGCCTCGAAAGCCCCCCGGTTCAGCTGAGTCGTCCAGTACTGCAGTGCACTATAGCGCTTTCCGGGGAAGTGAAAACCGCGTCGGGCTCCTTCAGGCCAGAGTCTGTGGCGCCCTCTGCCTGCGTCGCGCACAGCTTGCACCGCCCCCGCAGACCACGTGCCCGGCAAGCGTCCTCGCCGGGGGCCGTCGCGACGCGACTTTGAAACCTCATTTCTTATCGGGCGGCGCGCGTTGAAACAGGCCCTCGACGCGGCCCTGATCCATTCGGGATACACCGCTGGTGAGATCGACCACCAGCCGCTGGCCGCGCAGGATATCCGCGCCCCGGGTGACCACCACGTTGCCGACGAGCGTCACGGTATTCTCGCGCATGTTGAACGTCGCTGCATCGCCAGCCGCGTTTTGATCCTTCTGCACCACCACGACGTTGCCGCGCGCCTCGATCAGGCGGATTTGCTTGTCCCCTCCCGGCCCGGGCTCGGCGGCCTTCACCGGACGCGGCCCGGACTCTTCCTCGTAGAAGACGACGAGCGACTTGCAGTGCATTTCCGTGTCGCCTTGGAGCACGTGGACGTCGCCGGTGAAGGTCGCCATCTTGTCCTTCTCGCGCACTTCGAGCGAGGCCGCGAGAATCTTCACGGGCTCGTCGCGGTTCTGCGAGAAACCCTGCAGCGCGTTGGGAGGACCCTGATTCTTCTGCGCGGCGGCGTCCGCCGCCCAGAGCGCCACGGCCATCGCCGCCGCACCGGCGATCTTCCGCCAGCGGTCCGCCGAGCGCCTATTCATTGCTTGTTCCCCCCGCCGCCCATGCCGCCTATGCCGGACGTCGTGCTGTCCAATAGCAAAGTGACCGACACGCCGCGTTCGAAACGCATGAGATCTCCCGATTCGGCGACCTCCATGCGGTTGGCGTTGATCGTCCATGTCGCCGTCTTCACCTCCACCGGCTTGTCGGAGGTGATCCTGCCGGCCTTCACATCCAACACCGCCTCGTTGAGGAACGCCTGGTAACCGCTGGACGACGTGACTACGATGTCCTGGCTCAGCGTCAATTGCTCGGTCTTGGAATTGTACAGCCCGCCCTTGGCGGTCGTTTGAACCGAGACCTTGTCCTTCATTTCCATCGTCGCGCGGACGCCGTGCAGCTCGACCATGTCCGGCTTGGTCAAGTCCTGAGCCGCGGCCTGCGCGATCATGTCGTAGCGCCGGTTGTCGCGCGTGAAGCCGGCAAGGCGGGGCTGCTGCATCATGATCTTGGTGCCGGAAACCACCAGCGAGCCGAGATCGACGGGCGCGCCGGTGAGAACGCGAAGCGGCTTGAGCAGAAGCGCGAACACGAGCCCGCCGACCACGGCCACGGCCACGCCGGCCGGTACCGCCACCCGCAGGAAGCGGATGTGGTGGCTGTGGCGCACGGCCGCGCGGAAGACCCGCTCGGCGTCGGCACGGCCGAAGCGCGCCACACTGCGCGGTTCCGCTTGCTCGACATCCGCCAGACCCGTTGGAGAATTCATCCCCGAGCCCCATCACCCGACCGTGATCGAGCGCTCCCCGCTAGTTGTGAGCCCCTTCGGGCGGCATGCTCGCCTCCAAATATGGCCCGGCCGCGGCAGAACGCCCAAGAAGCCGCGGCAGAGCGCTCAAGAATAAGGCCGAGAAATCGCCCGAAATGAGCCGGCGAGGGTCATACCCGAGATAAGTTACCCAATTCCGTACGGTGCCGAGGGCGACGTCTCATCCCGCGGCAGGGCTGCAGCGAGAACCCGGGGGCCACGATGACAAGTGGTGGCCCCGGCTTCCGCGCTCGCGCTCTTGCCGCGAACCGGAAAGACGCCGAACCGAATTCGGCAATACAAACAATCACTGCGAATGGGAAAAGATATCCTCGAGGGCCCACCCGGCGAGATCGAGCCGGACCCGGTCGGGGAGGAAGCGGAAACAGGCGGCCGCGAGCTCCATGCGACCTTCGCGCGCGAGGATGGTATCGAGCTTCTCCTTGACGGCGTGCAGGTGCAGCACGTCCGAGGCCGCATAGGCGAGTTGCGCCTCGCTGAGCGTCTCGGCGCCCCAGTCGGAAAGCTGCTGCTGCTTGGACAGATCGATGCCGAGGACCTCGCGCACGAGATCTTTGAGACCGTGCTTGTCGGTATAAGTGCGCGCCAGCCGCGAGGCGATCTTGGTGCAATAGACCGGAGCCGGCATGACGCCGAGGCGTCGGCTGAGCACCCCCAGGTCGAAACGGGCAAAATGGAAGATTTTGAGGATCGCACCGTCGCCGAGCAGCCTGGTCAGATTCGGCGCCGCGCTGGCGCCGGGCGGGATCTGCACCACGTCAGCCGAGCCGTCCCCGGGCGACAGCTGGACCACGCACAGCCGGTCGCGGTGCGGATCGAGCCCCATGGTCTCGGTGTCGACCGCCACCGCGGGGCCCTGATAGTGCGACAGGTCGGGCAGGTCGCCGCGATGCAAGCGGATGGTCATGACGGCCCGTGGAGCGGCGGCATGAAAGTGGTGCCCAGGAGAGGACTCGAACCTCCACGCCTCGCGGCGCTAGTACCTGAAACTAGTGCGTCTACCAATTCCGCCACCTGGGCTTTGCGGCGATAGGTACGGAGCGGGTCTGGCGTTGTCAAATGGGCGGGCGAGCCACTTCTGAGCCGCTTGCGGCCCCGTCGCGCGAGCCGCGCGCGGCCCCTGTACAGCGCCGGACCGATCCTGTAATTCGGCGCGCGAGTGGACGCGAGCGCGCATGACCGCCATTCCTCTTGAGACGCTCGTCACCGTATTCGGCGGTTCCGGCTTTCTCGGCCGGCATGTCGTGCGCGCGCTGGCCAAGCTCGGCTACCGCATTCGCGTTGCGGTGCGCCGCCCCGAACTCGCAGGCTTTCTGCAGCCGCTCGGCAGCGTCGGGCAGATCCACGCCGTGCAGGCCAATCTGCGCTACCCGGCCTCGGTCGAGGCGGCCGCGCGCGACGCCGACGTGGTGGTCAATCTCGTCGGCATCCTGTTCGAGCGCGGGCGGCAGAGATTCGATGCCGTACAGGCCTTCGGAGCGGAGGCGGCGGCGCTCGCGGCGGCGGCCTTCGGCGCCCGCATGATCCACGTCTCGGCGATCGGCGCCGACGAACACTCACCCTCGCACTATGCCCGCTCCAAGGCCATGGGCGAGCGGCTGGTGCTCGCCGCCGTGCCGGAGGCGGTCATCCTGCGGCCCTCGGTCCTGTTCGGCCCCGAGGACGACTTCTTCAACAAGTTCGCTGCCATCGCGCGCTTCTCGCCCGCGCTGCCGCTGGTCGGCGGCGGCCACACCCGGTTCCAGCCGGTTTTCGCCGGTGACGTCGCGCGCGCCGTCGTCGCCGCGATCGAGGACCGCGCCAAGGCCGGGCAAGTCTACGAGCTCGGCGGCCCGGAAGTGCGCAGCTTCAAGGAGCTGATGCAGTTCGTGCTCGCCACCATCGGGCGGCAACGCCTCTTGCTGCCTGTCCCGTTCGGGCTGGCCACGTTCCAGGCCGCCCTCCTCCAGTTCATGCCCAAGCCGCTGCTGACGCCCGATCAGGTCGAGCTGCTGCGGCGCGATGCCGTCGTCTCGGACGAGGCCAAACGCCAGGGGCGGACGCTCGAAGGGCTCGGCATCGACCCGGTCGCCATGGCCACCATCGTGCCGTTCTATCTCTGGCGCTTCCGCAAGGCTGGCCAGTTCCAGGGGCCAGTGATCGGTCGTCAGTAATCGGTTCGATGCCCGACCTCAGACCGCTGATTGCCGACGACGACTGATCGCTGACAACCGCCATGCCCGTCATCGCCAATATCGAGGACCTGCGGCGGATCGCGCGGCGGCGGATTCCGCGTGCGATCTACGACTACGTGGAACGCGGTTCCTACGACGAGCTCACGCTCAACGCCAACCGCGCCGAGCTCGACGCCATCCGCCTGCGCCAGCGCGTGCTGATCGACGTCTCGAAGGTCGCGCTCGCGACTACGATGCTCGGCGAACCGGTGTCGATGCCGTTCGCCATCGCGCCGACCGGCCTCACCGGCCTGATCCACGGCGACGGCGAGATGCTGGCCGCGAGGGCCGCCGAAGCCGCCGGCGTCAAGTTCTGCCTCTCCACCATGTCGATCTGCTCGATCGAAGACGTGCGCAGCGTGGTGAAAGCGCCGTTCTGGTTCCAGCTCTACATGTTCCGCGACCGCGGCTTCAGCCAATCCGTCATCGCCCGGGCGCGCGCGGCGAACTGCTCCGCGCTGTTCGTGACGGTCGATCTGCCAATGCGCGGCCAGCGCCATGCCGACCTCAGGAACGGGCTCACCGTCCCCCCGCGGCTGACCGCGCGCAATGCCTGGGACATCGCCACCAAGCCCGCTTGGCTGCTCAAGGTACTGCTCGGCCGGCGCAAGACCTTCGGCAATGTCGAGGCCTATCTCAAGGGCCGCGTCGGGATCGAGAAGGCGGGCGCCTGGTCCAACCAGAATTTCGACCGCTCGCTCAGCTGGCGCGACATCGAATGGGTGCGGGGCCTGTGGCCGGGCAAGCTCGTGCTCAAGGGCATCCTCGACGTCGAGGACGCCAAGACCGCCGCCGCCGCGGGCGTCGACGGCATCGTGGTTTCCAACCACGGCGGCCGGCAGCTCGACGGCGCGCACGCGACCATCGAGGTGCTGCCCGACATCGCACACGCCGTAGGCGACCGCATCGAGGTGCTGTTCGACGGCGGCATCCGCTCGGGACAGGACGTGCTCAAGGCGCTCGCGCGCGGCGCGCACGGCTGCTTGATCGGCCGCGCCTACCTCTACGGCCTGGCGGCGGGCGGCGAAGCCGGCGTGCGCCAGGCGCTCGACATCATCCGCGCCGAGCTGGAAGTGGCACTGACCCTGACGGGGATGCGGGACGTGCGCGAGGTATCGCGCGATGTGATTGCGTAACGGACGACCTTCGTCATCCGTATCCCAGCCCCAGCGCGATCAGCCCGAGCGACCCGACGACGATGCGCCACCAGCCGAACAGCGCAAAGCCGTGGCGCTGCACGTAGCCGAGAAACGTCTTCACCACGATCCAGGCGCACACGAACGACACCGCGAAGCCGAATGCCACCAGGATGGTGTTGTCCATGGTCATCTGGCCGCGGCTCTTGAAGAGGTCGTAGGCGAACGCGCCGGCCATGGTCGGCATGGCGAGCCAGAACGAGAATTCCGCCGCCGAGCGGCGGTCGGCGCCCAACAGCATGGCGGACACGATGGTCGCACCCGAGCGCGACACTCCCGGAATCATGGACACGCACTGCGCTACGCCGATGACGAAATACATCGGCAAGGTAAACCGCGTGGCGTCACGGTAGCGTGTATCCAGGTCGACGAAGTCGATCCAGACCAGCACCGCGCCGCCCAGGATGAGCGTGACGCAGACGATCCAGAGGTTGAACAACACCTCCTTGATGAAGTCGTGGGCGAGCGCGCCGACGACCGCCGCCGGCAGGAACGCGAGCAACACGCCGATGACGAAACGCCGCGCCGCCAGATCGTGGAACATGCCGACCGCAATCTGCCAGATGCGGAAAAAGTAGATCGACAGCAGCGCGAGGATGGCGCCGAACTGGATGAGGATCGCGAAAGTCTTGCCGAAATCTTCGTCGTCGAAGCCGAAGAAGCGTTGCACCAGGAGCAGGTGTCCGGTCGAAGACACCGGCAGGAATTCGGTCAGGCCCTCGACCACGCCGAGAATGAAGGCCTTGATCAGGTCGAACGTCATCGATGGGCTCCGCCGCCAGGGGAAAGACGCCGCGCAGCGGCGGGCACGGCTCCGGAAACATGCGCTTTTCCCCCATCATTAACCCCGGAGCAACGGGGGAGGATGAACATTGCACAGGTTGCTATCGGGCTCTATCCAAGGGGCCCGACGCGACCTAACGTGACCGCCCCGAGATCGCCGCAATCCTTAAAAGCCGCATGCTGACGTTGTTCCAACATCCGTTCTGTCCCCATTCCCGCTTCGTACGCCTGGCGCTTGGCGAGTACGGCCTCGCGGCGCAGACAGTCGAGGAACGCGTGTGGGAGCGCCGGCAGGAATTCCTCATTCTCAATCCCGCCTGCACCACGCCGGTGCTGGTGGAGGAAGGACACCCCGCGGTCCCGGGCGCGGGGATCATCGCCGAATACCTCGACGAGACGCGCGGGGACGAGCTCGGGGGCCAGCGCCTGCTGCCGCGCGAGTCCGGACCGCGGGTGGAAGTGCGGCGGCTCGCGAGCTGGTTCAACGACAAGTTCTTCGCCGAGGTCAGCGGGCCGCTCACCATGGAGCGCCTCTATAAGCGCCAGATGCCGGCGAGCGCCGGCGGCGGATCGCCGGATACCGAGGCGATCCGTGCCGCGCGTCACAACATGCGCTATCATCTGGCCTATATCGGCTGGCTCGTGCGCACGCGCGATTGGCTCGCCGGCAAACGCATGAGTTACGCCGATCTCGCCGCGGCCGCGCATCTATCGGCGGTCGACTATCTGGGCGACGTGCCATGGAACGAAGACGACGCCGCGAAGACCTGGTACGCGCAAGTGAAGTCGCGGCCGTCGTTCCGTCCGATCCTGGCCGAGACGCTGGCGGGCATTCCTCCCTCGCAGACCTACGCCGACCTCGACTTCTGAGCGATCGCGCGGCGATCAGGACGGCGTTCGTGCGAGCCGCGCGCGGACACGGCTTCGACGTCGTCGGCATCACGCGGCCGGATTCGATCCCGCAAGCGTCCGAGCGGCTCTACCGCTTCCTCGCCGAGGACGCCCATGGCGACATGCAGTGGATGGCGACCACCGCGGCACGCCGCAGCGACCCGCGCGCGTTGTGGCCGCAAGTGCGCTCCGTCATCATGCTCGGGCTCAACTACGACCAAGGCGGCGATCCGCTTGCGATCCTGCGGCGGCGCGACCGGGGGGCAATCTCGATCTATGCCCAGGCCGACGACTACCACAACGTCATCAAGCCGAGGCTCAAGGCTTTGGCGCGCTGGCTGACGGCACAGGACGGCGGCGACGTGAAGGTTTTCGTCGATACCGCCGCCGTGATGGAAAAGCCCCTCGCCGCCGCGGCCGGCCTGGGATGGCAGGGCAAGCACACCAACCTGGTCTCGCGTCAGTTCGGCTCGTGGCTGTTCCTCGGCACCATCTTCACCACGCTCGAGCTGCCGCCCGATCCGCCCGAGGCCGACCACTGCGGCCATTGCCGCGCCTGCATCGACATCTGCCCGACCGCAGCCTTCCCCGAGCCGTATCGGCTCGACGCACGCCGCTGCATTTCCTATCTCACCATCGAGCACAAGGGGCCGATCCCGCGTGAACTGCGCGCCGCCATGGGCAACCGCATCTACGGCTGCGACGACTGCCTGGCGGTGTGCCCGTGGAACAAGTTCGCCCGCGCCGGCCGCGAGATGAAGCTCGCGACCCGCGACGAGTTGCGCGACCCGCCGCTGGCCGATCTCGCCCGCCTCGACGACGCAGCGTTCCGCAAGCTGTTTTCGAAATCCCCGGTCAAGCGCACGGGGCGCGATCGCTTCGTGCGCAATGTGCTGATCGCGATCGGCAATTCCGGCAACGCCGCGCTCGCGGCAGAGGCGGTGAACTTGCTGGCGGATCCTTCGGCGCTGGTGCGCGGCGCGGCGGTGTGGGCGCTGAGCCGCCTGCTGGCGCCGCAGCCTCTCGCCGAGCTCGCGGCGGCGCACCGTGCGCGCGAGCCCGAACCGCTCGTGCAACAGGAGTGGGAAGCGGCATTCGCGCCGTTCGCGGCTTGATGCCGGCGCTCCTTTGCCTCGGGCTCGGCTATTGCGCCCGTCACTACGTCGCCGCATTCGGCGCCCGCTTCGACCGCATCATCGCAACCACGCGAAGCGCGGACGGCATCGGCGCATTCGGTCACCGGCACGTCGGCGACCGCTCGGTCGAGATGCTCGTGTTCGATGCCGCCTCGCGCAAGCTCCCCGCCGCCATTGCGCAAGCCAATGCGCTGCTCCTATCGGCAGCCCCGGCCGAGGGCCGCGACCCGATCCTCGCAGCCTGCGCCGAGGAGATCGCACAGGCGCCGCGGCTGCAGTCCCTGATCTACCTGTCGACGCTCGGGGTCTACGGCGACAGCGCCGGTGCGTGGATCGACGAGACCGCGCCGACCATCGCGGCCCAGGCCCGCCGCGGGCGCGCGCGCATCGACGCCGAGCTCGGCTGGCGCGCTCTGGGTGCACGGTGCAACCTGCCGGTCGCGATCCTGCGGCTTGGCGGCATCTACGGTCCGGGCCAGAACGCGATGGTGAGGCTCCTGCGGGGGACCGCGCACCGCGTCGCCAAGCCCGGACACGTGTCGAACCGCATCCACGTCGACGACATCGCGCAGGCGATCGATGCGGCGTTCGCACGCCGCGCCGACGGCGTGTTCAACGTCGTGGACGACGAGCCGGCCTCGCCGAGCGATCAGATCGCGTTCGCGGCGCGCCTCATCGGGATCGAGCCCCCGCCGGAAATCCCTTACGCGGAGGCGCACACGGTGCTCTCGCCGCTCGCATTGAGCTTCTACGAGGGGTGCATTCGCGCACGCAACGACAAGCTCAAGGACGTGCTCGGCGTGACGCTGCGCTATCCGAGCTATCGCGAGGGTCTGCGCGCACTTCACACGGCCGGTGATTATCTCGCCGCCGCCGAGCCGCCGGCGCCAAACTAGACCACCATTGTTGCAGCCGCGAGGGTGGGGTGATGGTCCGGCCGAACAGTTCAAGCCTAACCGAAGCATGTTCCGCGACGAGCACGGCATGATGGCGGCGATCCCGGAGGCCGCCATGACCGTTACCGTCTTCATCCGCTACCAGCTCGATCCGTTCCAGTGCAACGCCTTCGAAGAGTACGCGCGCCGCTGGCTCCCCATCATTCCCAAGTGTGGAGGAAAGGTCGTCGGCTACTGGATGCCCCATGAGGGCACCGACAACATCGCCTACGGGCTGATCGCGTTCAACAGCCTTGCCGCCTACGAAGCCTATCGGATGCGGCTCAAGGCCGATCCCGAAGGCGCGGCGAATTTCCGCCTCGCCCGGGAGCAACGTTTCATCTTGAGCGAGGAACGCACGTTCCTGCGGCTCGTGGAGTGAGTCGCCGTTTCCGTCGAGCACAAATGGAACTCGGTACTGATTAGCCGCGGTTCGCGGAGGCTCAGAATTCCGCGACCGCGGCGATGAGCCGCTCGATGTCCTCCGGCCGCGACAAGCGGTGGTCGCCGTCCTTGACCAACGTGAGGACGACATCGTCGCGGGCAAAGCGCGAGGTCAGCTCGACCGCGTGCTGCCACGGCACGTCCGGATCCCTCACGCCCTGGAGAATGCGCACCGGACAGCCGGTCTCGATCATGCCGTCGAGCAGGAGGTGCCGGCGGCCTTCGTCGATGAGCCCGCGGGTAATCGGATAAGGCTCATCGGAATATTGCGACGGGCGCGACCACACGCCCGCCGTCTCGAGCTGGTGCTTGACCTCGGGCGGGAAACGCTTCCACATCAGCTCCTCCGTGAAGTCGACCGCGGGCGCGACCAGCACCAGGGATGCCACGCTCGAGTTGGCCTGGGCCCGCCGCGCCAGTTCCCGCGCCAGCAGCAGCGCCAGCCAGCCTCCCATGGACGAGCCGATCACGACCTGGGGACCGCGACAGCAAGCGTCGAATACCGCCAGGCTTTCTTCGAGCCAGCGACCGATGGTGCCGTCGGTGAAATTTCCGCCGGACTCGCCGTGGCCTGAATAATCGAAGCGCGCCATCGCCCGGCCATGTTCCCGCGCCCACAGATCGAGTGCTTCGGCCTTGGTACCGCGCATATCGGACTTGAAGCCGCCGAGCCAGAACAGCCCGGGCGATGTCCCCGCGCGCAGCCGCGCGGCGATCCGCCTGGCCGCAAGACCGGTTCCAACGTCGAAGAATTTCAGGCAAAGATCGTTCATCTGGCTACGACTTAGGATCGGGGGCGCCGAGCATGCCGTGTTTCGCCGTATCCCATCATTGATGCAAGAGTGCTGCACCGGAAGTGCAGCCAGCGCCGGTCGAGGACATGGGCTGAGTGAACACTGATCAGGAAGACCCCGACGTTCCCCCGCCCACATTGGAGGGCGCGACCATTCTGCAGATCGTGCCGGCGCTGCGCGAGGAGCCGGCGGCACGCACGGCACTCATCGTGGCGGCCGCGCTGGTGCAGTCAGGCGCGCGGGCGCTGGTCGCGGCCGAGGACGGGCCGCTGGCATCGGAGCTCAAGGGCGTCGGCGGCGAATGGATCTCGTTGGTGAACAACAGCGTGAACCCGCTCACGCTCAGGCGTAGCGCCCGCACGCTGGAACGCCTGATCGCGTCGGAACGGATCGACGTCGTGCACGCGCAAAGTGTCGGTGGAGCCTGGATCGCCAGCATGGCGGCGGCGCAGGTCGCGGTCTGGCTGGTCACCACGCTACCCGATGTGCCGGCACCACCAGGCCTGCGCGCCTATTGGGCGGGCGCGCTTGCGCGCGGCGACCGGGTGATCACGCCGTCGCAATACGCCGCCGCGCCGGTCGCCGCCCGCTACGATCTCGCGCCTGACCGGATCACGGTCATCCCCCGCAGCATCGATACCGCGGCATTCGATGCGGCGGCCGTCGGCGCCGAGCGCGTCGAGGCGTTGCGCAAAGCCTGGCGGATACCACCGGACGCGCGCATCCTGCTCGTCCCCGGGCGGGTCGCTCCCTGGAACGGACAGCTCATTCTGCCCGAGGTCGCGCGCGCCTTACGCGACGAAGGCGTGCACGGCTTCGTTTTCGTGCTCGCCGGCGAGAATCGCAGCCATCGCCAATATGCTCAGGCCATCGCGAAAGCGGCGCAAGGCAAGGGCGTACAGGGCTTGGTCCGGCTCACCGGCCACTGCCGGGACATGCCGGCGGCGCTCGCCGCCGCGGATACCGTGGTCGTCCCGGCGCTCGAGCCGCCGGTGCTCGGCCGCGCGGTGGCGCAGGCGCAGGCCGTGGGCCGGCCGGTCGTTACCTCCAATGTCGGCATGTTGCCGGAGCAGGTGGTGACGCCCCCGGACATGCCGGAAGACGTACGCACGGGCTGGGTGGCGAAGGCAGGCGACGCCAAGGAATTCGCGAGCGCGATCAACGCCGCCTTCTCGCTCGACGATACCGCCTACCGCACGATGGGGGCGCGCGCGCGCCAATTCGCACAATACATGTTTTCCCCCGAGGGCATGGCGGCGGCCACCCTCGCCGTCTATGGCTCGCTGCTGGTGCACGCGGACTGAGGACCCCGTCCGCAGCGCGGAACGGTCCGATTTGCCGTTGACTTATGGGCGGTTTGTACTGATCTTTTACCGGCCTGCTGGCGCAGGCACGTTGCAACAGCATGAGGAGAGCCGAGCCATTCGTCGCCCAATGAAACCCGCGCAGCCCGCCCCGAAGGACGGCCCGCGCATCAACGAGGAGATCCGTGTTCGCGAAGTCCAATTGATCGATCAGACCGGCCACAATCACGGGCGCGTTGAAATCCAGATCGCGTTGGACAGGGCCCAGGAGGCCGGGCTTGATCTCGTCGAAATAGCTCCCAATTCATCCCCGCCCGTCTGCAAGATCCTCGATTACGGCAAATACAAATACCAGGCGCAGAAGAAGGCGGCGGAAGCCCGCAAAAAACAGAAGGTCGTCGAGGTCAAGGAGATCAAGCTGCGGCCGATGATCGACGACCACGATTACGACGTGAAGATGCGCTCGATGCAGCGTTTCTTCGAGGAAGGCGACAAGGTAAAGGTCACGCTGCGCTTCCGCGGGCGCGAGATGGCGCACCAGGAACTGGGCTACCAGCTGCTCAACCGCGTCAAGGACGATACGTCCAAGCTCGCCAAGGTCGAGCAGGAGCCGCGCTTCGAAGGCCGCCAGGTGGTCATGGTGCTGGCGCCCAGATGACCCCGGAGACCGTCGTCGCTCGTCAGCCGATCTAGACCGCAGCATTGGCTCGCCAGCGCACCGCCCGGGATGGCCGATCACCGGTCATGGGTGGACGGCGCCGGTTCCGGCATCCGGGCGCGGCCGGCCGCCATCCGAGCAGTGAAGCGGGCCCTGGTTGTCTTTCGCGCCCGCCTCTGCCATAACGCCGCCCTTCCGCCGCCCGGCCGATAGGGCTGCCGTGGCGACGGCGAAAGTGCTCAATCAGCACGCTCCAACGAGCAAAATCCGGCCAGCCGGGCAGGCGCCCGTGGCTGCTGCCGAACAGGAGAGCCAAATGCCCAAGCTCAAGACCAAGTCCGGCGCCAAGAAGCGCTTCAAGGTGACCGCCGGCGGGAAGGTGCTCTTTCAGCAATCCCGCAAGCGTCACGGCATGATCAAACGCACCAACAAGCAGATCCGCCAATTGCGCGGAACCGCGGTGCTGTTCAAGACCGACGGCGACAAGATCAAGAAATACTATTTGCCAAACGACTGAGCGCCCATCGGGCGGCGGCCGTCCGCATCTACGATTATCCGAGGAGATCAGCCATGGCACGCGTCAAGCGCGGCGTCACCGGGCACGCCAAGCACAAGAAAGTCCTCAAAGCCGCCAAGGGCTATTACGGCCGGCGCAAGAACACCATCCGTGTCGCCAAGCAGGCGGTGGAGAAGGCGAACCAATATGCCTATCGCGACCGCAAACGCCGCAAGCGCACCTTTCGCGCGCTGTGGATCCAGCGCCTCAACGCGGCGGTGCGGCCCTTCGGCCTGACCTATAGCCGGTTCATCGACGGCCTCGGCAAGGCCGGGCTGCTGATCGACCGCAAGGTGCTGTCCGATCTCGCGATCCGGGAGCCCACCGCCTTTGCGGCGATCGTGGAGAAGGTCAAGGCTGCGAGCGCGGCATAGAACGGGAGGGCGGACGACAGCCGACGGGCGACAAGCGGACGAGATTGTCTTTGCGTCCTCCGTCGTCTGTGGTCCGAGCAGGCATGATCGACCCCGGCTATGTGCGGCGTCTGGCCCGCTACAACCGCTGGCAGAACGAGAACCTCTACGGCGTGGCCGACGCCTTGTCCGACGCCGAGCGGCGGCGCGAGCGCGGCGCATTCTTCGGCTCGATCCACGGCACGCTCAACCATCTGCTCTGGGCCGACCGCATCTGGATGAGCCGGTTCGCCGGCACGTCCCGCCCGGCCGGCGGGATTCGCGAATCGGTGTCGCTCTACGGCGACTGGAACGAGTTGAAGCGCGAGCGGGCTGCGTTCGATGCCATCATCGTCGACTGGGCGCAGCGCCTCGACGACGGCGCGCTCGCTGGCGAGCTCACGTGGTTCTCCGGCGCGATCAATGCCGAGGTCGGCAGGCCGAAATGGCTTCTGCTCACGCACATGTTCAATCACCAGACCCACCACCGCGGCCAGGTGCATTGCATGCTGACGCAAGCGGGAGGCAAGCCCGGCGATACCGACTTGTTCATCATGCCGATGTAACGACCGGGCGGGCGCGGCGCCCCGGGGACAAGGCGATGCAGGATCTCAAGGCCGAACTGGTGCGCGGGTTGTGGTACGTCGCGCTCGTGGGCGCCGACCTGCGCCCGGGGCGGATGGTGCACAAGACGCTGCTCGGCGAGCCCGTGCTGATCGGCCGCGCCCGCGACGGCTCCGTCTTCGCGCTGCGCGACATCTGCCCGCATCGCGGCATCCCCCTGCACTACGGCCGCTTCGACGGCGAGACGATCGCCTGCTGCTACCACGGCTGGCGCTTCGACGCGCGCGGCGCCTGCGTCGAGATTCCCTCGCTGCGCGACGGCCAGGAACTCGATCTCGCCAAGATTCGGTGCGGCGTCTATCCCTGTGTCGAACGGCAGGGCTTGGTGTGGATCTATTTTGCGCGACCGGACAAGGCCGCGACCGAGCCGGCGCAGCCGCCGCGCATCCCGGTCTTTTCCGAGACGGCACGGCCGGCGGTCGCGATCGTGCAGCCGTTTCCCTGCTCGACCGACCATGCCGCGTTCGGCCTCATGGACCCGACCCATGCCGGATTCGTGCATACATCGTGGTGGTTCAAGCACCAGCCGACCAAGCTGCGTCCGAAGGAAAAGCGCTTCGAGCCGATCGAGCTCGGCTTTCGCATGGTGCGCCACGCGCTGCCGCCGCAGAATCTGGTCTACAAGCTGCTCGGCCGCCACGTCGAAACCGAGATTTCCTACCAGCTTCCCGGGCTGCGCATCGAGGAGGTGCACGGCGACCGCCACGCCGTCGTCGGTCTCACCGCGATCACGCCGATCACCGAGGAGGCGACCGAGGTGCACCAGATCTTCTGGGCATCGCCCGGCTGGGTCAAGCCGCTTGCGCCGCTGATCAGACCGTTCATGCACACTTTCCTCGGCCAGGATCGGGGAGTAGTGGTGCGTCAGCGCGAAGGCCTTGTTCACAAGCCGCGGCTGATGCTCATTAACGACGCGGACACGCAGGCGCGCTGGTGGATGCGCGTCAAGGAGGAATGGATCGCGGCGCAGGCGCAGGGTCGAGCCTTCGTCAATCCGCTCGAACCCAAGACCCTGCGCTGGCGCAGCTGAGCAAGCCGATGACCGAGCTTCCCGCACTCGAAACCGAAATCCTCGCTGCCACGGCCGCTGCCGAGGACGAGACCGCGCTCGAAGCCGTGCGCGTGGCGGCGCTCGGCCGCAATGGCTCGATCTCCGCGCTGCTCAAGACGCTCGGCACGCTGCCGCCCGACGAGCGCAAGGCGCGAGGAGCGGCCATCAACGGGCTCAAGGACCGGATCACCGCCGCGCTCGCAGGACGCAAGGACGCGCTCAAAGCGCTGGCGCTCGATCAACGCCTCAACACCGAGACCGTGGACGTGACGCTGCCGGTGCGCGAGCCGCCGGCCGAGACCGGGCGCGTGCACCCGATCAGCCAGGTGGTGGACGAGCTCACCGCGATCTTCGCCGACATGGGCTTTGCGATCGCGGAAGGCCCCGACATCGAAACCGAGGACTTGAACTTCACCAAGCTCAACTTCGCCGAAGGCCATCCCGCCCGCGACATGCACGATACCTTCTACTTCAATGCCAAGTCGGACGGCGCGCGGCTCTTGCTGCGCACCCACACCTCGCCGGTGCAGATCAGGACCATGCTGGCGCAGAAGCCGCCGATCCGCGTCATCATTCCAGGCCGCACCTATCGCAGCGACAGCGACCAGACCCACACTCCCATGTTCCACCAGGTCGAAGGGCTGGTCATCGACGAGGGCTCCCATCTCGGCCACCTGAAATGGATCCTGCAGGAATTCTGCAAGGCGTTCTTCGAGGTCGACCAGGTCAAGATGCGCTTTCGTCCGTCGTTCTTTCCGTTCACGGAGCCGTCGCTCGAGGTCGACATCCAATGCCGGCGCGACAAGGGCGAGATCAGATTCGGCGAGGGCGAGGATTGGATGGAGATCCTCGGCTGCGGCATGGTGCATCCCAACGTGTTGAAGAATTGCGGGCTCGATCCCGACGAGTATCAGGGCTTCGCCTGGGGCATGGGGATCGATCGCATCGCCATGCTGAAGTACGGCATGCCGGACCTGCGCGCCTTCTTCGAGGCCGACATGCGCTGGCTCGCGCATTACGGTTTCCGTCCGCTCGACTTCCCGACGCTCGCCGGCGGCCTGAGCACATAATTTATTGCATCGACAATGATGAAATTCACCCTCGCCTGGCTCAAGGAGCACCTCGACACCGACGCGCCGCTCAACGCGATCGTCGACAAGCTCACAATGATCGGGCTCGAGGTCGAGAACGTCGCCGATCGCAGCACGCTGCTCGCGCCGTTCACCATCGCGCGGGTGATCTCGGCCGAGCGACATCCCAACGCGGACCGCTTGCGCGTCTGCATGGTCGACGCCGGCGCGGGTGACCCGGTGCAGGTCGTATGCGGCGCGCCCAACGCGCGCGCCGGCATGAAAGGCGTTTTCGTGCCGCCAGGCGCCTTCATCCCGGGCAAGAACGTAAAGCTCGATGTCGGCAAGATCCGCGGCGTCGAGAGCCGCGGCATGCTGGTCTCGGAGTTCGAGCTGCAAATCTCCGACGATCACGAGGGTATCATCGAGCTCCCCGATGATGCGCCTGTTGGCGCCAATTACGCGCGCTGGGCCGGCATCGACGATCCCGTGATCGAGATCAATCTCACCCCCAACCGCGCCGACTGCACCGGCGTCAATGGAATCGCGCGCGATCTCGCCGCCGCCGAGATCGGCACGCTCAGGGACAAGACGATCATGCCGGTCACGGGGCGCTTCCCGTGCCCAGTCGGCGTGACCCTCGACTTCGGCACAACGCCTTCGCTCTGCCCCGCTTTCGCATTGCGGCTCGTGCGCGGGGTAAGGAACGGCCCCTCGCCCGAATGGCTGCAGCGCCGGCTCACGGCGATCGGGCTGCGCCCGATCAACACGCTGGTCGACATCACCAATTTCATCACCTACGACCGCGGCCGTCCGCTGCACGTGTTCGATGCCGCCAAAGTGCAGGGCAACCTGACCGTACGGCGCGCGCGCGAGGGCGAAAGCCTGGTCGCGCTCGACGGCAAGCACTACGCGCTTGATCCGACCATCTGCGTGATCGCGGACGAGGACGGCGTGGAATCGCTCGCCGGCATCATGGGCGGCGAAGCCACGGGCTGCTCGGAGACGACCACCGACGTGCTGATCGAATCCGCGCTATGGGACCCGACCAACATCGCGCAGAGCGGCCGCAAGCTCGGGATCCAATCGGACGCGCGCTACCGTTTCGAGCGCGGCGTCGACCCGGCGTTCATGCTGCCGGGCCTCGAATTGGCCACTGGCATGGTGCTCGAGCTCTGCGGCGGCGAACCATCGCAGATCACGGTCGCGGGCACGCCGGAAGCGCCCGTGCAAATCATCGATTTTCCGCTCCGCGAATTGGCGCGCCTGACCGGGCTGGAGGTCGCCCCGCGGGAGGTCGAGCGCGTGCTCGGCGCTCTTGGCTTCGCCATCGTCGGCGGCGGCGACGTCGTTCAGGTCACCGTGCCGTCCTGGCGAAGCGACGTGCACGGCAAGGCTGATCTGGTCGAGGAGGTGGTGCGCATCCTCGGTGTCGACCGCATCCCGGCGACGCCCTTCGACCGCGGCGAGGCCCCGCGCAAGCCGGTGCTCACGCTCATTCAGTTGCGTACGCGCAAGGCCAGGCGCGCGCTCGCCGCGCGCGGCATGGTCGAGGCGGTGTCGTGGTCGTTCATCGCCAAGCCGCAGGCGGAGCTGTTCGGCGGCGGAAAAGCGGAGCTCGCGCTCGCCAATCCCATCGCGTCGGACCTTTCCGACATGCGACCGAGCCTGCTGCCCGGGCTGGTCGCGGCGGCGCAGAAGAATGCCGACCGCGGCCGTCCGCTGCACGTGTTCGATGCCGCCAAAGTG